>RFVE01000133.1 GCA_009922585.1 Planctomycetia bacterium | reverse complement strand
CCGCCGCTGCAGCGGCGGCAGCCTGATTCGGCGGATCAGTCTGCATCAAGTGGTCTCCCTCGATTCCGGGCACCGAGTACTCGTATGGCCCACGGTACACGACAGGCTGGTAGTCAAAGTTCCCGTGCCCGGGTGGACTCGGAGCCGTCCACTCAAGCGTATTGGCACCCCACGGATTGCGACCAGCGACAGGACCATAGAACATGCTCCAGAAAAAGTTCACGGCAAAAATGATTTGCGTGGCCACCATGCCGATCGCGCAGTAGGTCATGAAAGCATTGAGTGGCTGCAAATGATGGAACGTCTCGTAGTGGTAGGCGTCAGCTAACCGTCGCGGGAAACCCACAGCACCAAGAATATGCATGGTGAAGAAGGTTCCGTTCAGAAAGACAAAAGTCAGGAAGAAGTGCACCTTGCCCCAGAATTCGTTCATGGTTCGGCCGAACATTTTCGGGAACCAGAAATAGATCGCCGCCCAGACGCCCATTGCCGTCCCTGCGAACAGCACATAGTGGAAATGGGCGACGATGAAATAGGTGTCGTGGATGAAAATATCGACGGGCGTCGCGGCCATGAAAATCCCCGACAGCCCACCGATGATGAACATCGAAACAAAGGAAAGCGCGAACAGCATCGAGGTGGTCAACTGAATCCGACCGCCCCAAATCGTACCGAGCCAGTTAAATGTTTTCACTGCGCTCGGAAGCGCAATCATCATCGTCGAAACCATAAAAGTAACACCGAGCGCTGGATTCATCCCAGACATAAACATGTGATGTCCCCAGACAATGAAGCCGAGCCCGGCGATGCCGGCAACCGAATAAACCATTGGGCGGTAACCAAACAATGGCTTCCGAGCAAAGGTGGTCAGGATGTCCGAAACCATCCCCATGGCTGGGAGAATCATGATGTAGACGGCGGGATGGCTATAGAACCAAAAAAGATGCTGCCAGAGCAGCGGCTGCCCACCACCGGCTCCCGCCATGGCATTGTTGACAATATTCCCCTCAGGCGAGAAGAAGCCGGTGCCGATGGTCCGATCGGCCAGTTGCATGAAGCCAGCGGCTGTCAGCACCGGCAGGGCGAAAGCCTGCAACACCGCCGTAATGAACATAGCCCAGATGGTCATTGGCAGCCGGAACATTGTCATCCCCGGTGCCCGCATCAGGATGATCGTCGTCATGTAATTGACGCTCCCGAGCATCGATGAAACGCCAACGAAGGTCAGCCCAACAAGCCAGAGCGTCTGCCCCCAACCGCTCCCGGGGGACGAATTGACGTTTGTCGCCAGGGTCGGATAGCTCGTCCAACCACTCGATGCCGCCCCGCCCTCAACAAAGAAACTCGCTCCAAACGCGATGAACGCTGGCCACATGAACCAGTAGCTCAACATGTTGAGCGTCGGAAAGGCCATGTCATCAG
The DNA here is from genome assembly GCA_009922585.1 of Planctomycetia bacterium. Lineage (GTDB taxonomy): Bacteria > Planctomycetota > Planctomycetia > Pirellulales > UBA1268 > UBA1268. Next base: position 5,431 of record RFVE01000133.1, on the reverse strand, counting down.
CCCCGATCATCAGCGGAATCAGAAAGTTGCCGAAGGCCCCGGCCAGAATTGGAATGATCACGAGAAAGATCATCACCGTCGCGTGCATGGTGAACAGCATGGTGTAGAACTCTGGTGCCATCTGGCCGCCCTGTTGGGCGAACAACTTCCCGAGCACAGGCACATCAGACCACGGCCAGGCCACCTGCCAACGGACGGCAAGCGCGAGCAAGCCCCCAACCAGAAACCAGAGCAGCGTGGAAAAAAGAAACTGCAGCCCGATGACCTTGTGGTCCTTAGAAAAGACATAGGTCGAAAGGAACGTGCTCAGCCGTCCCGCCGTTGAAGCGGCATGGCTATGGCTTGGGGCAACACTTGTCTGCGGTGACTCCTGCACGGCCGGGCTCGTCGGTTCAACGGTGCTCATGGGGTACCTCAAGGGAATAGGTGGGCCTAGTGGTTCACGTGGGCTTGCGGCTCAACAATTGACTTTTGCGGAGAAGGAACGGTCGGTGTCGGCTCCCCGCTACGGCTGGTTTTTCGCGATTTGTGTGGGGTGGGAGACTACTCCAGAAGCCATGGCCATCTCACTGTCTCTCGGCTGTGTTGCCTCTTGCTCGGCGTACTTCCGCTCCAGCCAGCGTTCGAAGGCCTCTCGGGGCTCAAACGTAACGCGTCCCTTCATCTTGTAATGCCCCCAGCCACAGAGTTCAGCACAGACAATATCAAAAACACCCTCCTCCCTGGCCTTGAACCAGACAGGGATCTTCATGCCAGGGACGGCGTCCTGCTTAATCCGGACATTCGGAAGAAAGAAGCTGTGCAGAACGTCCATGCTTTTGAGCTGAATCAAAATGTCTTCGTCGATCGGCAGATGCAGGTCATTCACAAGATGCAAATCGTCGGGCGTGCCAAGCATGCCATCGCGGCCCGGGTACCGCAGTCGCCACTCAAATTGCCGACCAACCACCTCGACTGTCGGCGTCATGTTGGGGCGTCGCATCTTGACGTCCGCCCAGGTATTCATTTGATAAATCGCCAGAAAAAGGAGGACTGCTGCAGGAATGATCGTCCAAACAACTTCAAGGGTGTGACTTCCGTGCACATAACGCCCTGGTCCGTTCGACTTTGATTCATCGTATTTCCAAATAAACCAGAACAGCACCATTTCCGTGGCAATGAACACGACACCAGTCAAGGCCAGAATGAAGTAAAAAAGCCCGTCAACAGCAGCGCCATGCTCGGAGACGTCTCGGGGCAACCAGATGTCATAGGCAGGCCCGACAATGAAGGTTGCGACCCCAAGAACGGGAACCGATAAGAAAAGTAGGCTCCAAAAGACGGCCGCGAAGCGTTTCATCAATCAGTCTCCGAATCTGCCTAGGTCTTGCTGCCTGGTTTGTCTCAACGGCCTTTCGGCCACCCGCACCTTCAAAGCCAATCACAAACGATCGCGGGCCACCATCGGCTTATCCACACCCAATGTCCCGTTAAAGTCGTATGGCAAGGAGCGAATGTAATTGACAATGTGCCAAATGTCCTCGGGCGGGACGGTACCCTTTGCTGCTGGCATCGGGGCACCGTTGATCCCAGCATGAATCCGGTAATAGAGATCGAGCGGACGCATGCCGCCGCGGTAAATACCCTGACGCAGATTCCTCGGTCGAATTGTTCGAGGCGGCAACGCGTTTCCGTCCAGCACCTTCTGAAAGCGGTCGAGCCATGCAAGTTCGGCCCGATGCTCATCCGCCTCATCGGCATCCATATCCCATGTCGACGCCTCACCCGCCTGCTCAAGGCCACCCTGAACGGTCTTGTGAGCCTGCAGCACAACCTTATTCCAGTCGTCGTAGTCATTCACCTGGCCATCACCAAGCCCCGTCACCCCATGGCATTTCACGCAGTTGGCTTTGTTGCCATAGAAGAGTTCCTTGCCCTTTGCGATTGAGGCCGCCATGTCGATATCAGCCGCCATCTCCGGCACATCAATCAAAGCATCTTCGGCGGCCTGCCAAGCCTCAGCCACGGGCAATACGATCTCCTCGATGAGAAACTCGCGGTCCTCTGGAAGCCTTCCTTGGTCCTCGTCGTCAAGTTCAAAGAATGCACGCATCAACGCAAGTTCAACCTCGCCGCGGATGCTGAGATACTTCACGTACTCAGATAAGGCGTCGATTTTGGCGTCACTCAGCAATGCAAAGGACGGCATCGAACTCCCTGCAAGACCATTTCGAAGAACCATCACCAAATCGGCGTGAGTCGGCTTATCCGCCCGCTCAGTACTTTTGAATTTGAAGACACCGGGCCGGTAATCCCGCGGGTAGGGGTTGAGGAACGCCGCAGTTGGTCCCATTCCATCCCCCGTGACGCCGTGGCAGTGAGCGCAGTGCTCTCGATACAAGCCGTTCTTCCGGCCGACGATGTCGCTCCTGACGGGTCCCGCCGCAAGATGGAGCTTTGCCGCATCAAGCCCACACTCCGACGGAGCAATTGGCTCATCGGGTGTCCCGAAGAGCGCCGCCAGGATGGTGGCAACCTGCTGCTCCTGTTCGGGCTTGAGCCGCTGCTTCGCAGATTCAACCATGTTGAGCCGATAAGAAGCCGCTGCGGTCTTGCCACAGCCGGTGGTTGTCAGCAGAAGCAAAAAGACCGCCACTCCACCGAGCACCCAAACAGGAAACAAGCCCGAGGACAGGTGACCCCGAGTATCTCGACGAATCAAATCACCGGACGGCGTCTTGAAGCCTGCCTGTGCGGCGAATGCGCTCACGGTTTCGTACTCCATATCAAGCGTTCGAACCAACATTTTCATTCTAGCGCGACCTCATCCCCGCAGGGAGCGGTCCGCCGAGAGGTTGTCACCCACTGATCGCGTCGGCTGGGACCTCCAAAGTGCCCAAGTCCCTCACCTCGTCTTCCTCCAACTGAATCTTAAACCGCCCCTTGGCATTCCACTTCAACTCAGGTTGATCAAGACTAATTGCTCCACTGCGTCCGGTGGAACGCTCGTGCCAAACCTGAAATTCCAGCGGCTCACCGGCCGGAAGGTTGGGAATCGTGAAACTGCCATCCGGCGCTGAAACGGCCACGTAACCATCTTCACGGAAGACGGCATAGGCCTTCATCCACGGATGAATATTACACGTAACCGTGACCGGGAGGCCGGTCTCGCGGCCAGCCGTGAAAACTGTCGACTCCCCAGCCGGGATCAGTTGATTGAAGCTGGTACCTGAGATGTTGGTGTTGTGTCCAATGGGATCACTGTTTTTCACATCAATCGGCTGGCCAACGCGAGCGGCGAACACCGGCGTCAGAAATTCACAATTTTTTTGATCGAAAACTAACGCATCGGTCGGGACAGGCTCCTTCACGCGGCTTGAGTTACGCAGAAAAAGCACGACATTCGCCAGCCCTTTCGTGGATGCATCCACCATGAGGCTACGGTCATAAAGTTTCATCCCGCCCTTCGAGCAGACCTCTGTGTCTTTGTCGACAATCAATGGCTTCGCATCGCCGGGAGCACCGGCAAAAATAAAACGCCCTTTCAGGGTCGCCCAGCCCGTCCCCTGCGGCTTCTCCTCACCCGCCTCGGTCGCCCCCGTCGCCGAAGCAAGTTTCTCCCGCAACACAAGGGCTGCTTCGAAATCCGGGGCGGGACCAGCGACACTACCGGCACCACAGCCAGGGGCAGCAACCCCAACGGCCAGGCAAATCACAAAAATCAAGCAGTGGGCCGCGATTGGTCTCTTGAGGCCCGAATGGCATCCACCAACAGTTGAACGAGACGTAGTCATCATGCGTTGCAATCGAGTCTTCACTCTATCCCAGGCTTCATTTAAAGAGTTTCGGCGAGATCACAATGTCGCCAAGATCAGTCCCTCCAGCCTTCACCGTCAGATCGATCCGACCTCGCTTCGCATCAGTTTTCTTTCCGTCCAGCACGAATTCATCGAGGTAGCCACCCTTTTCGTGCCATAGTTGAAATTCGAGTTCTTCCCCAACAGGGAGATTCTCAATTTCAAAGCTGCCGTCGGCCGCAGTGACCGCACCGTAAGGATTTGGGCGGATCACAAGGTATGCCTTCATCCAGGGGTGGATGTTGCAGGTGACGGTCGCCGGAATCGCCTCATCACGACTAAAAGTGACGTCACTTGACCCGTTGCTGGGGATGAGGCTGTTGCTCGGCGAGTTCTTCATGGTCGCAATGTTGCTATTGTGGCCAACAGGGTCAGAGTTTTTGATGGTGAGCGTCTGCCCTGTCTGGACAAAACCGACGTGCGGCTCGAAACGACAGTCTTTGTTATCCAGAACCGCCGGTTCTGCCTTCGAGCCATCCTCAAGGTCAGGATGGACCGTCACCTTCTTCGACCGGACAAAGATGACGACATTGGCGATGCCCTTGTCTGCTGAAACAGCAAGTTCCTCATTGACGAGTTTGTGCTTGCCACAGACGGCAACATCCTTGTCAGCTGTGATTGCTGCGGGTTCTGGAGCCGCGCCGTCATAGACGAACCTGCCTTTGAGTGTCGCCCATTCAGCGGCAGGCAGCGAGCCGGCAAGCAGCGTTACGGAAACCATGGCAAAAGCCCCCGACGTCAATTGAAGACCCTTATGGCGGAGGCTCGGGAAGATACGAAACATGCTACGTGCCTTTCTTTCTGACTCGGGTTTTTAACTCAATTTTCCTGTTGAACAGTCGTCTTTTTAAGGGCGGCCAACCGACCTGGCGTACTTCTGAGGACCGTAGACTGCTGCTCCGGCAACCCCGCCGGTGTCGGATTGCGATCGGCTGGGTCGGCCACAACATTACCAGCATTCATCTTCGTTCCACCCTCGCCCTTCTCCCCACCGTCCGCTGCCGCTTTTTCAGCATTCGGGGCAGGTGCGGGCAGGTAGGCCTCAAGTGTGAACTTCTGCTTGACGAACTCGTCGAAGTGCATCAGCAGATCAGTCAAAGCCGCGACCTGCTGCTCACTGTCGCCGGCATACAGATCCTGGCTCACCGGTTTGTCATGCGGAATGTTGACCGGCATGCCCGTGTACGGCAGGAACCTTTTGGGGTTGGCGATCCAGTCATGTACATAGTCCGGTCGCAATCGCTCATAGACAATTCCTAATTGCGGAGCGAGCGCCTTGGGATTACCGGGCGGTGAATAATCTCCGACAAGGTGACACTTCACGCAGTAGTTATTGTTGGTCACAATCTTCATCGCCCCCTCGAGATGACCGGGATGGGACATCTCAGCAGCCGACAACGATGCCTCGTCAAGACGCGGATCGTATACGTAGGGATAGTCCGCTCCATCAACCGCCGCAAAATAGTTCACCAGTGCGGCTGCGTGTTTTGACTGAAGGTTGAACTTGGGCATGCGTAACACCGCGGCGGGCCTGATGGGCTGGGGGTTGAGCAGAAACTTGTGCAGCCAGGCCGACTGCACCTTCTTGCCTTCAC
>RFVE01000132.1 GCA_009922585.1 Planctomycetia bacterium | reverse complement strand
GCGGCGGGCGTGCTGCTGGTCACGGTATCGGGTTCACGGATCGACCTCGACCCTGGCTGCATTCTCTATGGCATCCTGGAACTGGTTCCCTTTGACACCGTGCCGCTCCTGGGTATTGAAGTGCCCCGGGCCTTTCTTTCGGCGGCGGTGGTGCTGCTGCTGGTGAGTGGTGGCCTCTGGCTCTCTTGGCGGTGGCAGCTGTTCACGGCCTTCGATCCCGATGCGGCCCGGGCCGCGGGCATCCCGACGACGGCGGTAACGGTCGGCCTGCTTGTCGGCGTATCGTTGGCGACGGTGGCTGGCTTTGAGGCAGTTGGAGCGATCTTGGTTGTCGCGATGCTGGTGGTGCCGGCTGCAGCGGCTGAACTGCTGGTGCAGCGGCTCTTCCACGTATTGCTGCTGGCGATTGGCCTGGCGGTCACGGGTGCCGTGGTCGGCTATCTGGCGGCCTGGCGGTTTGACACTTCAGCTGCCGGCATGATGGCGGTCGTGCTGGGGCTTGAATATGCCGTGGCGGTGCTCATCGCGCCGCAGGACGGGCTGCTGGCCCGCGGCTTTGCCAGGATGTCGTATGCCTGGCGGGTGCGGTGTGAAGATCGGCTGGCTGCGCTCTGGCGGATGGAAGAGGCGGAGGCCGTAGGCCCGGCACCGACCGGGCTGCTGGCCGGCCTGCCGCTGCGTTGGCTGTGGCTGCAGGGCCGGGTGCAGCGGGCGGAAGACGGCTACCAGCTTTCAGCCCGCGGCCGCAGCGAGGCCGAGCTGATCGTCCGCTCGCACCGGCTCTGGGAAGCCTGGCTGGGACAGCATGCTGAGTTGCCGGTGGATCACCTGCACCCGCCGGCGGAATGGATTGAGCACCACCTCGGGGCCCGGCTGCGGCAGCGGATCGAGCAGGACCTCGGCCGCGACGCGGTCGACCCGCATGGCAGCATCATTCCACCGGAAGGTCCTGAGCAGGCCGATTAGGGATCGGAGCAGCACCCGCATGCATCAAGCTGACAGGATGAAAGATCGCCGAACCTTGGCCCGTTTCACCTGGCGGTTATTCCCCATGGGTATGCACCACCGCTGAAGACGCTTTGCCCCCAGAATTCACGTCCGCATTGACTGCATCCCTCGTGAGGGCTATTGTTCGCAAGCTCTTTTGGGAGGCCAGTACAGTAGTAATAAAACGTGTTTAGGCTCAGCGGCGTCGATTCGATGTTCTGGATCTGGCCTTGGGGGCATGTATAGCGTGGAGAAAACAGATATGAGCGTTCTTGCCATTCAGCGAAGGTTCTTAGAGAAACCACTCTCCTTCTTTTCAAACCATCGAAGACAAGCAGCGTTCACCCTCATTGAACTGCTGGTTGTCATCGCGATCATCGGTGTGCTCGTGGGCCTGCTGTTACCGGCGGTGCAGACCGCTCGGGAGGCGGCCCGAAGAATGGCCTGCTCGAACAAGCTCAAGCAGCTTGGGCTCGGCATGCACAATTTCATGTCAGCCAGAGGGGCTTTTCCATCAAACTGTTGGGCGCCAAATCCGGGGACCCGTTGGAAAAACTGGGAGTATCTCAGCGCTCACTATGCGATCCTGCCGTTTCTTGAGCAGGCCACTCTTTTCGATGACATCAATGGAACACTCAGCAACTCTGGGGCAGGCGCTACATTCGCACTGATCCGATCGCCTAATGAGGCATTTGCATGCCCGTCCAACTACGAAGTCTTTGAGACGGCATCAAAATGGGGGCCGTCAAATTATGGCTGGTGTGTCGGATCTGGTGTGTATGCGATGCCCGGCCAATCAACCGCCAAGGGATTTACCCATATTAGTAGCAGTGGCTTAAATGAGCCTCCAAGCAATGGATCGGGGAACCCGCGGACGGAGCAGGTGCAAGCGTTGCCCGGATTTGCAGTCGCAGATTTTCTTGATGGAACATCGGCGGTGTTGATGGGCTCGGAATTTCTGACAGGTACTGGTGAAGGAGGGAGCGGAGGACAGCCTATTTACCCAAGGAATATTGCATTGCGATCTGACAACAGTGCGCTCACAGCTGTCGCAGATAAGTACTTTCCCACTGACGCTGAAATCGCGGTGATTGCAGACGCGGTTTCCAATCCGACTGCGTGGGGCGGTAATAATGGTGGGCAGTGGGGGTGGCGGGGCGCTGCGTCCTCGACCTTCAACGCTGCTGTGCCGCCGAATTGGGCGTATCCATCAGGTGGTGGTTCTTCAGGCCCGGGATGGATGTATGACTGGACCTACGGCGTCTTTCCACCGAGGAGTCGCCACCCAGGCATGGTGAATGCGGTTATGGTCGATGGGGCGGTCAAGACGCTCAACGACACCATTTCGACGAACGTTTTTCAGCGTTTGGGAAATCGTGAAGATGGTGGCGTGGTGAGTGTCGATTGACCGGTGTCTAGGCGAAATCGATGTGATTCGGTTGCAGGAAGGACGCATGAAATGCCAGCCAGATTTTTCACCAGCTCAGCACCGATTGGTGTGTGTGGATGGGTAACGTTCCTTCCTTTGGCGGTAGTGATCTGTTGCGTCGGCTGCGATATGCGAACGCGGGATCGGGTAATGGACTTCAAGCCCGATCCGATCGAGCCGGCAAAAGCTATTTTGCGTGCCTATGCGGCAGGTCAGCCGGTTGGGAGCGAGTCAGAAACATTTGACAGTCTCGTTGCTCGGGTGTCCGAGGCTACGCCAGAGAAGGGGAAGCTGCTGCAGGAATTCTTCGGCAAGGTTCAGCGAACCGGTAAAGTTGTTCGGGGAGATGCCAAAAAGCTGCTTGAGAAGTTGGAGTAGGACGGTTGGGTGGCTGTCGACATTGCCTCCGCGAGCAAAGTCCATGGTAGTTCTTTGGGTCTGGCGGAATCGCTTTTGGAGGACCTGAAGCGACGTGGCCTGCATTGGCAGGAGCGACCCTCGCATGCTCAATCAGCCTGCTGGTGAAGGCTACAGCGAGCGGTGAAGTCGGTCGAGTAGCTGAATATTGCGGATGTCGTTGGCTGGGTCGGGTTTGCCGTCGGGTCCTTCTTTTGGCGTTTCAAGAATCAGGGGAACGCCGGCGAGTTGCGGATGATTGACCAGCAGCTTGAAAGCGGTCCGGCCAATTTTTCCTTCGCCAATGGCTTCGTGTCGATCTACCCGCGACCCGCATTCGCGTTTGGAGTCGTTGGCGTGAATGAGTTTGAGTCGCTCAAAGCCGATTGCTGCTTCAAACTGCCGCAGCGTTTCGTCGAGGGCAGCCTTGGGGGCAAGCGGATACCCCGCGGCGAAGACATGGCAGGTGTCGAGGCAGACTGCCACCCGGTCCCGCAGGGTTTTGGAGCGGTCAATTCGCTTGAGCATGACGGCGATCTCTTCGAATGTGTCGCCCAGGCACGAGCCCTGGCCGGCAGTGGTCTCAATCAGAATGCCACTGCTGAATTTCTTGGTTCGCTTGAGCGCCTCGGCAATGCCGTCGGCGGCTCGCTGGACGGCAACGGGCCGGTCTTGCTCGCCTGCCGCACCGGGGTGGGCTACCACCCAGGGAATGTCAAGTTGGTCGGCGCGTTCAAGTTCGGTGACCAGGCCGTCAATTGACTTGTCGCGGAGGGTGTCATCCGCCGAAGCCGGATTGATCAGGTACGAGTCGTGAGCGACAACCAGTCCCAGCCCTGAATCGGCAACTGCGGCCCGAAACGCTGCGGCTGCGTCGGGATCCATTGGCTTCACCGCCCACTGGTTGATGTTCCGGGTGAAGATCTGCAGGCAGGTGCAGCCGGTCTCGGTCGCCCGCTCGACCGCCTTCGCCAGCCCGCCGGCGATCGACTGGTGGGCACCGATCAGGCGGCCCCTGGGAGAACGGGATCCGGTCGCCCGGCCGGGCTGACGGGCTTCGCGGAGCGGCATGTTTTGATCCTAGTTGGGCGATGGCGGGCTGGTTTGGGGTCGCCACTTTGGGTGGAACTGCTGGCGGTCGGCCATGGCAGATTTTGATCGGTCGGCTCAGTGGTCGTAGACTACAACGTTATCAAGCGTTGGTGAAAACCCCTCTGGATTGGAGATGGTGATGGCAATTCTGCTTTCCCTGGCAACGCTGGTTGCCGGCATTGCGGTGGGGCTTGCCCTCACGGTGTTTGTCGTGCGGCCCTTTCAGGCAGCCCGCCGGGCTGAGCGGCTGGCCCGGCAGCAGCGGGACTTCCGCCGGCAGCGGGAACAACTCGAGGCCAAGTTCATCGATCAGGCGGCCGCCAGCGGGAAGCCGCGGGGGCTCCGCTGGAGCGATGTCAGCTTCGAGGACGAGGTGTTCTATGCCCGGGACCGCCGTACTCAGGGGCTGAAGGCGTTGGTCGCGATTGAGGTCAGCTTCGAGGCGATCGAAGGCGGTGGCATGGAGGAGGTCGAGGCTGTCTCAAACATACGGGCGGCGACCGCTGAATTCCTGCACGATGGCAGTCGTTGGCACACCGACGGTCGGGTTTTCTTCAACCTTGCGCCCAGGGGCTTGGTTCGCTATCTGCATGCCGACCTTGAGTCGGTTGAGGATAGCAAAGAGACCGTTACCGCCGGTGGTCGGGCTGGCCGACCACGATTGGGTTGAGCCCGCCCTGTAGATGTCACCGGGCTCTTCTGTCTTGTCTGCCAAGGAGGGCAGTGGTGCCGCGACGGCCCGTCACGATTCGCCAGAGCATGCTGCGAAACTTCGCAGTGCTCATTCTGCTGACCAGCGGTACGATCCTGCTGGCCACCTGGGTCGCGGGGTCTGCGGCCGTTGAAGACCTGTCGAAGTCACTGATCGAGCGAACGGCGACCCGGACCGAAACCGAACTCGACCGCTTCTTCGGCACGGTGCAGTCCAACGTGATGATTGGCACCGACTGGGTGCGGGGAGGCATTCTCGACCCCACCGACCACGAGGCGATGAACACCCTGTTCGTGCCGATCCTGCGGCAGTATCCGCAGCTCTCGTCGATGATGGTGGCGACCTCTGACGGCGTTGAGTATCTGCTGTTGCGTGATCCCCTGAAGCCGACGGCCTGGACCAACCGCATCGTGCAGGCCGACACCTGGGGCCGCCGGGTTTTCAATCGTCGCTGGGACACCGCCCCCACTGGGAGGTTGACGGTACGACGTACGTGGTCGCCTTTGATCTGCTGCTACTCGATATTTCCCGATTCACCACCGACCTGCCGGTCAGCAGCCGAGGCACTGCCTTTGTGCTCGTTGAGGACACGGGCAGCGATGAGCTGGCCGTGGTTGGGCTGCCGCGGGACCAACGCTATGACACCCCGGCTGCGATCCGCGAGGCGTTGCTGTTTACGCCGCCCGAAACGGCTGTTGCCGATACCGCAGCAACACTGCCCCCGGCCGCCGGCCACAGCCATCCGGCCATGTCGGCTGCCGTCTCGGCCTGGGCGAAGGCGGGGAAACCTGAGACTGCTTTTCGGTTTCAGGCGGCTGGTGAACCCTGGTGGGGAGGTTTCCATTCCTACCTGTTGGGCACGAACACCTTTCGGATCGGCGTGGTGGTGCCCGAGCAGGACTTTCTTGGTGACGTGATTCGCCAGCGGAACATCACGCTGGTGGTTTCGCTGGTGGCGCTGGCTGTCGCCTTGGCGATGGCCCTGGCGATGGCCCGCACCTATGGCCGCCCGCTTGAGTCACTCGCCGACTCAAGCCGGCGAATCCGGGGGCTCGACCTCGATGAGCATGCGGCTGTGGAGTCGACCTTGGCGGAAATCACCCAGCTGGCCGAGGCCCAGCAGCAGATGCTCTCGACCCTGCAGTCCTTCGCCAAATATGTGCCGATGGAGGTGGTCCGCGAACTGCTGCGACGCGGTGAGGTAGCCCAGATTGGCGGGACGAGTGAGTCACTGACCATCCTGTTCACCGACATCAGTGGCTTCACTACGATCGCCGAAGCCCTCGGACCCGAAGCGCTCACAGACCACATGGCCGACTACTTCCACGAAGCTCTCACGGTGCTTGAGCGGCATGAGGCCACGGTCGACAAGCTGATCGGTGACGCGATTGTCGCCTTCTGGGGTGCGCCCCGGCCTGATGCCGCGCATGCTGATCATGCCCTGGCAGCAGTGCTGGAGATTCAGCGACAACTGGCGGCCTGCAACGCCCGCTGGCGGCAGCAGGGGCTGCCCGAGTTGCATACCCGCTTTGGCCTTGCCACCGGTCGGGTGATCGTCGGCAACGTCGGGGCCCGCAGCCGGCTGAGCTACACCGTGCTGGGTGACACGGTGAATCTGGCGGCGCGGCTGGAGGGCATCAACAAGTTCTACGGCACCGATGTGTTGGTGAGCGAAGAGGTCAGGCAGACGGTGACGACTCCACTGGATTGGCGGCTGGTCGATCTGGTGGCAGTGAAAGGCAAGCGGCAGGGCAAGCGGATTTACGAACCGCTCGGCCCGGTGGGTCAGACTGACCGGCGGCGGCTCGACTTTGCCCGCCGCTACGAACTGGCCTGGGCGGTCTATCAAAACAGGCAGTTCGGGGAGGCTCTGGCGATGATTGAAACCCTGCAGCAGGACTGGCCGGATGATGTCTCGCTGACCCGGCTCCGGCAGATCTGTGCCGAATATCAGCAGCATCCGCCACCTGACGACTGGGACGGTGTTGCCCGCATGGCAACGAAATAGGCCGGAACGCGAAAAACTTGCCCTGCGAGTGCCATCGTCCCGATATCTCTCGGCAGAGGGGAAACCGATGGGAAGGAGACGATACTGGCTGCCGCCGTGGTTGGTCCTTGCCGGCATGTTGGCAGTGGTGGTCGTGGTCGGACCGGTCTCGGCAGCGCCGCCGGACGTGGCTGTCCGGCTGCCGGCGGAGTCGCAGCAGGACCGCTGTGCGGCCGCCGCCGGTTTTCTCGGTGACAGCCATGACTATGCCAAGGCCGCCTGCCGGATGCGG
>RFVE01000131.1 GCA_009922585.1 Planctomycetia bacterium | reverse complement strand
ACGGCCGAAGGCTCATTGATGCCGTTAATGGCCTCAATGCGATCCAGCTTGCGGAAACATCAGACCCTGAGATTGCCACCCGGATCGGCCAGTACGAGATGGCTTATCGGATGCAGGCCAGTGTGCCCGAGCTGACCGAACTTACGGGTGAAACGGCCGAGACGCTTGGGCTCTACGGGGTTGAGGTTGGGAAACCATCCTTTGCCGCCAACTGCCTGCTTGCCCGCCGGCTGGTTGAGCGGGGCGTCCGGTTCATCCAGCTGTTCGATTCCGACTGGGATCATCACGGCGGACTGGCTAGTCGGCTGCCGGCGAAGTGTCGCGATGTCGATCGGGGGATGGCGGCACTCGTCACCGACCTCCGCCGTCGGGGACTGCTCGACGAGACCCTCGTGGTTTGGGGAGGCGAGTTTGGCCGCACGCCACTGGCCCAAGGGGCGGACGCTGCCGGTAAGAAAACCAAGGCGGGTCGCGACCACCATAAGGATGCCTTCACCATGTGGCTGGCCGGTGGTGGTACCCGGCCCGGCATGATCTATGGGGCAACCGATGAACTTGGGTTTTCCATCACCGAAAGCCCCGTGCACGTGCATGACCTCAATGCAACGATCCTGCATCTGTTGGGCCTCGACCACACTCGACTCACATTCCGTCATCAGGGCCGCGACTACCGCCTGACCGATGTGCACGGTGAGCTGGTTCGCGGCGTACTCGCTTGAGTGACGACACCATGTGGTACCGAAAGCTTTCGTGCAGCGTTTCCTGCTGGTTGTCGACCGGCTACGCTGCCAGTTCTGGCGGCCTGGCTTGCAGCCAGCAGCGTGAGGATTGATGCTGACAAGCCTGCAGTTGCAGTGCGATGAATTCACTCCCTGGTTCCTTTCCCTTTCGAGGATTTCTCATGAGCAAAAGAACTGCGTCCCCGTTTCTCTGGCCGATAGCGGTCCTCATGACACTGTTCGTGATGCCCGCCGTGCTGGCGGCAGAGCCAACTGAGGATGATGCGATTCGGACGCTGCAGTCAGGGGTGCCCCGGGGATCAATTCGTGAAGGTCGTTTCACCACCAGCACGATTTTTCCGGGGACAGAGCGGGACTATGCCGTCTACGTTCCGGCCCAGTACCAGGACGGTATGCCGGCCCGTTTAATGGTTTTTCAGGACGGCAAGAACTATGCCAAGCTCGATGGCAGCTTTCGCGTGCCGGTCGTTCTCGACAACCTGATTCATCGGGGCGAGCTGCCGGTGACAGTGGCGGTGTTTGTCAATCCCGGTGTCATTCCACCGAAACGGCCCGGGGCCAAGGCTCGCAGCAACCGCTCGTTTGAGTATGACTCACTCGGTGATCGCTATGTTCGGTTTCTCATTGATGAGTTCCTTCCGGTGGCGACCAAGGGACTCACCATCTCCGACCAGCCTGCCGATCGGGCGATCTGTGGGATCTCATCGGGTGGCATCTGCGCCTTCACCGCAGCCTGGGAGCGGCCCGATCAGTTCGGCCGCGTACTCAGCCAGATCGGCAGCTTCACCAATATTCGCGGGGGGTGGGCCTATCCTGGGCTGATCCGCCAGACGAAGGGCAACGCCAAGCCAATTCGGGTCTGTCTACAGGAGGGCCGTGATGACCTCGACAACCTTTTCGGCAACTGGCCGTTGGGCAATGAGGACATGGCCGCCGCCCTGCGGTTCGCGGGTTACCAGCACCGGCTCACCTGGACTGAGGGGGGGCATAATGCCAAGGCAGCTGGCCTGCGGCTTGCCGATGATCTCCGCTGGCTCTGGTCGGATGAACCAGTTGCGGTAGCGGCTACTGTCGCGACCAGCGAACCAGACTGGCAGCCGCATCCACTGGCTGTGCATCGAGATGACGTGCCCCACGGCCGGGTCGAGCAGATGCCGCCCTGGAAATCGGCCATCTTTCCTGGCACTGCTCGTGACTGGGCCATCTATGTCCCGGCCCAGTACACAGCCGATCGCCCGGCGGCCCTGATGGTTTTTCAGGATGGCCATAGCTATCAGAAACCAGATGGCCAGTGGCGGGTGCCGGTTGTCTTCGACAATCTGATCGCAGCAGGAAAGATGCCGCCGACGATTGCCATCTTTCTCAATCCCGGCCATGCCAGTGACAAGCCGGAACCGAAGAGTCCCTGGAAGTCCTCCAACCGCGGGTATGAGTATGACAGTCTCGGAGATCGCTATAGCCGGTTTCTGCTCGAGGAGATCATTCCTGAGGTCGAGAAGCGGTACTCGGTTTCGGCTGATCCCGAGATGCGGGCAATCTGCGGGGCGAGTTCGGGCGGCATCTGTAGCTTCACGGTTGCCTGGGAGCGGCCCGATGCCTTCCGAAAGGTGCTCTCCACTATCGGCAGCTTTACCAACCTGCGTGGTGGCAATGTCTACCCTTCAATTATTCGGCAGACTGAGCCGAAGCCATTGCGGGTGTATCTGGCCGACACCAGCGGCGATCTCGACAACCCCTTCGGTAGTTGGCCGATTGCCAACCGCCAGCTGGCTGCAGCGCTCAGTTCGATGGGCTATGACCTGCGGTTTGACTGGGCCGAAGGCTTCGGTCACAACGCTCGGCATGCGTCGGCGTTGTTTCCTGAGGCCTTGGCCTGGCTCTGGCGGTCAGATCAGTCCACCCCCGAGGTTGATGTCAGCGGGAACCTTCGCGGTGACATGACCCTGATGAAGCTGCTGATTCCAGGTGAGGCCTGGCAGCCGCTGGTGACTGAGTTGAAGTTTGCCGACGGGCCCTGCTGTGACGCTGACGGCAATCTTTTCTTTTGCGACATGAAAGAGCCAGCGGTCTATCGGATTGCCGCAGCCGATGTGGAGGCAGGACGCGATGCCCGCAGCGTCGTTGCGCGGGAGAGCGTCAGCGGCCTGGAGTTTGGCCCCGATGGCATGCTCTATGCCTGCCAGGGTGCGAAGCAGCGGGTGATCCGAATTGATCCAGCCTCAGGGAACGTTACAGAGGTGGCCCACGACGTCGCTCCCAACGACTTGGCCATCAGCTCTGATGGCATGATCTTCATTACCGAGACCAAGGCAGGCAGGGTCACGCGAATCGATCCAGCAACCGGTGCAACCAAGATCGTCGGCAGTGACATCATCGCCCCCAACGGCATCGCCTTCTCACCTGATGGCGGCACACTGGCAGTCTCGGAATATCGGGGCAGGCACGCCTGGATGTTTCGGCTGACTGGCGACAGTGAACTTGATGCCAAGCTGCCGGCAATGACCCTCTGGCGGCCAATCGACTCCAAGGGTGAGTTTGCCTTTAACCAACCACCACCCTATCAGGAGGCGTCGCGGGGTGACGGCATGGCAGTCGACCGGGTTGGACGTGCCTACATTACGTCAGCCCTCGGCGTGCAGGTCTTCGATCCAACCGGTCGACACAGCGGCCTGCTGCCGCCACCCGAGCGGGACGGCCCGGCCAAGCCGCTGACCAGTTGCATGCTCGCCGGCCCCCAGCAGGACATCCTGCTCGTGACCAACGGCGACCGAATCTATCGGCGGCGAATCCGGATAGGCGGTGATTGAGGTGACAGCGTTGGTAAGGTGAACCCCGCACCCCCAGTTAAGCTGCAGGTCTGGCAGCTGACTTATAGAGGTAGGGGTTCATCGTCGGGTCGTTGTACATCTTCATCTGGCGGAAAACCCGCAGCGGTCGCTCACCGCCAAAGATCTCGGTGAGCAACCGGTCGAGCGCTGTGATCAGGTGGTCCCGCTGCTGATCGAGGATGACCATCTTGCTGGCCACCTTCTCGCGGTGCTCCCGGCTGGCGTCCTCCCGCTCAAGCTGCTCCCGCATATGGAAACGCCGCAACTCGAGAATGCTCAGCCGGTCGATCGCTGCCCCCGGGGTCTCGGTGGCTGCCGGGGCGTCGGCCGCTGCGGTCACGCCCTGGCGGGCCAATTCTTCGATCAGCCAGTCATCGACCTTTTCGATGGCATCATTGCGAGCCTGGTTGTAGCCGTCGATGGCCCGCTTGACGGCAGCGATCTTGGTGTCAGTGACGTCTGGCGATCGGGCGATGTCTTCCTCATGCCAGAGCAGGAAGTTGAATCGGTGCAGGTCACAGATTTTTCCGGCCAAGCCGGTCTGACTGTGCGCTGGCTCGACGACATGCCAGTCGGCAACCAGGGTGGCCAGCAGGCTGTCGGTGGCAGCACCAATAGTGGGAAGGCTGAGGGTCGGGAGCGAGGTGGCGGTTGTCATGCAAAACTCCAGGGGGGAGAAACGGGAATCGGTGAAAGCGGAAGTGGTTTCGGTTCAGGCAGCCCGTTTGAGTACCAGGCAGAGGTTGGCCCCGCCGAAGCCAAACGAGTTGCTGGCGGCAATATCGACCCGGGCGGTGATGGCTGCGTGCGGCACATGGACCAGTTGGCAGGCCTCATCCGGCTCATCCAGGTTGATGGTTGGCGGCAGGAAGCCGCGACCGATGGCAGCCAGACAGGCGACTGCCTCGAAGGCCGACGCGGCACTGATCAGGTGGCCGGACATGCTTTTGGTTGAACTGACCGGGATCCGTTCGGCGGCGGGCCCCAGGGCCGCGCCGATGGCAGCAGCTTCGGCGGCATCCCCCACCGGCGTGCCGGCGGCATGGGCATTGATGTAGTCGATTGTCTCGGCAGTCAGGCCCGCGTCGGCCAGTGCCGCGGCGATGGCCCGGGCTGCCTCGGTTGGATTGCTACAGGGTGTGACCATGTGGCTGGCGTCGCCCGACATCCCAACCCCGGCAAGTTCGCCGTAGCAGCGAGCCCCCCGGCGGTCAGCATCGGCCCGACGTTCCAGCATGAAGAACACCCCGCCCTCACCCATCACAAAACCGTCGCGGTCACGGTCGAACGGACGGGAGGCCTGCTGCGGATGCTGCTCACGGCGGGAGAGGGCCCGCAAGTTGTGAAAGGCAGCCAGGGCGGTCGGACTGAGCACATCGCAGCCGCCCACCAGGCAGGCATCGACCCAGCCGGCTGTCAGCCACGAGCGGGCCAGCGCAAGAGCAAATCCGCTCGACGCGCAGGCTGCGGCAACCGTTGTCGAGGGGCCGCCGATCCCGAGGGTTGCCGCCAGCCGCTGCACGAGCGTCGGTCGGTTTGCGGGGCCGAAGACATCATGGCCACCATCGAGATAGTCACGCTCCCAATCTTTCAGCTGTTCAGCACCGATGCCGGCGATGACCCCAATCCGGTCGGGGGGAGGAGCCTGCTGCCCGCCGAGCTCGAGGCCGGCGTCGTGAATTGCCCAGGCGGCCGGACCGAGGGCGAGCTGTTCCAGCCGGCTGCGGCGGCCAAAGTCACCTGGCGGGAGACAGACAACGCTGGCTGGCGGAGAGGGAATGTCAGCAACTGCGGCAGCCGGATGTTCCTGAGGTCGGCCATAGGTACCAGCGTCGTAGCGGCCAACGCCCGAGCGACCGTCAGCAAGGGCATCGGCAATCGAGCCGAAGGAGTTGCCCAGCGGCGTGGCGGCACCGATGCCGGTGACGACGACGGCGGGAGTCGATGCGGCCATCAGGCTGCCTCCCGCATCGTTGCCGGTGTTCCGAACCCGAAGCCCATCTCACCAGGGATCAGCGACGCCTTCAGACCCCGGCCGCAACCGATGTGGGTGGCCCGCCCTTGGGTCAGCCGTTCACAAAATTCCCAGAGCGGCAGGTCGCCGGTGAATTCGTCGGGTGAGCCCTGGCTGCTGCACGAGTCGATCCGCAGGATTGCGGCCTCGGGCAGTGGCGTGCCCGTGACCAGTGGCTTGAGGCAGAGGGCGAGCCCCCGGCAGGTTGAATCATTCGTCGGGGTCGCCTCGTCATCAAGCGCCGGTGGTGCATCCCAGCCGGTGACGATAAGCCAAATAGCAGCTGCTGGTTGGGTGACGGCAAGCGACATTGCCAGCGTGGCAGCCGAAAGCAGGCCCTCGGCAAGCGCTGCCGGCCCACCACCGACGCCGATCGTGGGGCCGTGCATACTGAGGCCGACGCTCACCGCTGAGGCGGGCGAGTGGAGCGAGCATTGGGGCACAACATGGGGCGTGACCCCGACCGGACCCTGTTGCTGCAAAGCCACCATTGTGCGGGCGGCAGTCGGCTGGCCCGCCCGGCAGCTGGCTGCGACCACCGCATCAAATGTCAGGTCATCGGCATCACTGCCAGCTTCCGCAAGTGTCTGAAGCACAGCCGGGCAGCGATGGCCCACCGGCCGGCGTCGGCTGACGGGCAAGCTCGGCAACTTCGGATCGACGCACCGTCATCACCTGCCCGCCTCTGATCAGGCAGGTGCCCGGGGTCACGGTATCCTCGACGTCGTGTGGCATGCCGGCAGTCATGGGCATGGGTGATGGAAGCGGGTCTGATCGTGCCAAGTCGGCCGGAATGAGGCAGTCAGCTGGCGGCACATTGGTGTGCAAGAGCAGCCCCAGCTTTTCATTTCCGGCAACTAAGCAGCCTTCTTGGCAGCTTCCTTCGCGGTCAATTTTTCTTCGAGGGTGTCGAGCATCTGCCCGACGGTCTTGATCTTGTCGAGCAGTTCAGTCTCGATCTGAATGCCGAAGTGGCTCTCGATATGAAGGACGAGGCCGGCCATGTCGAGTGAGTCGAGACCAAGTCCTTCGGCCAGCGTGGTCGATTCCTCAAGTGTTTCGTAGGTTTCGCCCGTTTCCTTCTCGAGCAGGTCGAGGACGACGGCCGACAGTTGGGTGCGATCCATGGTGGAGCGGCTCCTCAGGGTGTGGGAACACTCGTTCGGCGGTTGCGAAAGCACTGCAGCCGCCAGTGGGTGGGGAACGGTAGCGAAATGCCGAGGTGGGGCGAAGGCCAAAAACAGGCCAGTTTTCACCGGTGAAACGCGTATGCACGGGCGGCAGGACGCCGCCGATGCCTACCAGCGGGATGTTGAAAGCCCCCGGGCTTTTCATCATCCCGCCCTC
>RFVE01000014.1 GCA_009922585.1 Planctomycetia bacterium | reverse complement strand
TGATGAAGTCGTGGCTGTCAGTGGTTTGAGGAGAGCGTTTCACCAAAAATATCCAGAGGCGGGTAGAGGCTCAAAGGAACAGCCACGCGGTGAGCGCGAACACTGGTAGCAGCACGCCCCCGCTGTAGAGAAGATAGCCAAAAAAGCTCGGCATCCGCACGCCAGCCCCCTCCGCGATCGCCTTGACCATAAAGTTCGGCCCGTTGCCGATGTAGGTCATCGCCCCAAGGAAGACTGCCCCCAGGCTGATGCCCGCCAGCCGGCCAGCCTCGACGCCGGCGACTAGGTCGCCGTCCACTGGCAGCGACTGGGCCGTCTTGAAGAACACGAGATACGTCGGGGCATTGTCGAGCACACTTGAGAGCAGGCCAGTGGTCCAGAAGAACTGGCCCGGGGAACGGATGCCAAGGCTCGCCCCGTGCTCGTTCAGTAAGGCGAGCGCCGGCTGCATGCAGACAAAAATGCCAACAAACAGGGCGGCCACCTCGAGAATGGCGAAGTAGCTGAAGCCGTTCTTGACCCGGATGTCGGTCGAGCCGAACCAGAGCGAGCAGCCGACCAAACCCAGCAGGACGGCCTCGCGGAGGAAGATCCAGGGGTGCCAATCGGTTCCCGGCAGGGGCTTCGAAGGATCGAGTAGAGCTACGGCGAGAATCACGCCCGCCATCAGCGGTAGGTTGAGGGTCAGGCCACTCACCTGGAGCGATCTGGCCGTCACCCGGTCAATCTCACGGTCTGCCAGCCGCTCCCGCGGGTAGGCAAAAAAGCTGTCCCAGACCCAGTAGATCGCCAACAGGCTGAGGTTGACCGTGAGCCATTCCTTCCAGAGCGAAAAGGTCCAGAGGAACGGCACCCCCTGCAGATAGCCGAGGAACAGGGGCGGGTCACCAATCGGCAGCAGGCAGCCGCCGCAGTTGCAGACCAGAAAGATGAAAAAGACCAGCGTGTGCACCACCCGTTTGCGCTCATGGTTAGTCTCCAGCAGTGGCCGGACCAAGAGCATGGCAGCCCCGGTTGTGCCAATGAAGCTGGCCATGGCCGCGCCAAGGGCCAGCAGAATCGTGTTGGTAGTTGGGGTTGCCTGCATGTCCCCCTCAATACGAACCCCCCCGGTGACGCAGTAGAGAGCAAACAAGAGCGTGATGAAGGGGACATACTCGGCCAACAGGGCATTGGCCAGCACGGTGCCAGCGATGCCCCAGGAGAGCCCGGAGGGAGCCGGATCGACCACGCCGTGCGCAGGAAAATGCTGCTCGATCGCCTCGCCGTGCAGCAACAGGTAATAAACGAGTGTCACCAGTCCGAGTGAGCCGGCCACCAGCAGTTTGCTGGAGTTGTACTCCCACCAGTGGGCCAGGGCCGGAATCAGCGGCAGTGCCGCGATCGCCCCAAGCAGAAGCACGAAGGGGATGACAGCCCAGGCGGGCGGCGGCGGGCCGGCCTCGTGGTGGGCTGCATGGCCGTCATCGGCGTGTGGCTCTGCATGCGCATCGGCGTGGTGACCACCCTTGGCGGCATTGTCAGCGGCGGGGGCGTCTGCGTGTTCGGGGTCATCCCCATGGTCGACCGCAACTGCGGCGTGGCCGGCACGACCGTGGTCGGCATCGTCACCGTGTTCCTGATGGGCCGCTTGTGCCGCAACCAACAAGTCACGACCATGCTGCGGGGCACCGATGACGACCGCTGCCAAATAGAGCCCCAGAGCGGTGGCGATACCCGCCAGGGTCGTGTTCGAACTTCGCCGGATGGCGGTGCTTGACGGTGCTGTGTCGTGCATGGTGTCCTTCCACTATCGGTCACGGCGACGGCCGTGCACCAGAAAGCATCGTAATCTACCAAAAATCAGGCATCAGGCTGCCTGTGGAAGCCGCAAACGAGGCACTCGTGAAACCCGCCGCATCACTCCCCGCGTCAGGGGGCTGGCTTGCCGCCAACCGCCGTCTTGTCGGGCTCCTCGGGGGCGGGGCAATCGTTTTCCTCTTGGCCGCCGTAGCAGCCGTCGCGGCAGCGACTCAAACGGCTGGCGGCTTGCGACTGCTGCTGGCCGCGTTGGCGGCGGTAAGCGGGCTTCTGGCGGTGGCCGTAGCAGTGATCATGCCTCTTGCGGCGTCACCGAGACTGCGGCGACGCGGCGATCTGCTGCTGGTCCGCATTGGCCCCGCTCGCGTTGAGCAGTTGCCGCTCGATGCAGTCGAATGTTTTTTTCTAGGCAGCCAGCCGCTCGATCGCAGTGGCAGCCCGACAGCCGGCGATGAGCCCGCCTTTCGGGTTGGCACACTGGTGGTGCGGGTGGCGGAACGGGCGGCCAAAGAACACGCGGGTCAGTGGGCCGCCCGCGGGCCCTGGGCTGCCTGGGAAGACGGCTATCTGGTCATCGACGGCCGCTGGACCGAGCCGCTCACCGTTGAGACGGTGCGGCGGGTCAACGGTCGGCTCGCGCAGGCCAAGCGTGCCCCCGTGGTGGAGGGCTGCCGGTCAGCTGTATCCGAGGGAGGCTGTGGTGCATGAGTGGCCCGGCCCTGTTGGTGAGTGTTCGCGACCCTGCTGAGGTGTCGGTGGCAGTTGCTGGCGGGGCAACGATCATCGACGTCAAAGATCCCGGTCGCGGGTCACTTGGCAGGGCTGCTGATGAAACACTTGCTGCCTGTGCCGCCGCGGTGCCGCGGCGGCTGCCCTGGACCTGCGCTGCCGGCGAACTTCGGGACACGCCAGAGGCTGCTGCCAGCGGCCTCGGGCAACACCTCGCCACGCTCGAGTTGCCGCCGGCGGCCGTCAAGTTTGGGCTGGCCGGCTGCTGCGGGACCGACTGGAGTGGATCGCTTGCCCAGATCGTTCGGCATCTGCCCGCCGGCAGTGCAGGAGTACCGGTGGCCTACGCCGATACTGAACGGGCGGCCGCGCCCCCGGTGGACGAGGTGATCGACCGGGCCGCCAGCGCCGGCTTCCGTCTCGTCCTCGTCGATACCTTCGACAAACAGGTCAGTGGTAGCCTGTTGGATCTGGCGTCGGTGGCCGAACTGAAGGCTTGGGTTGCCCGCGCGCGGGCAGCCGGGCTGGGCCTGCTACTGGCCGGTCGACTTGGCCTTGGGCAGATTCCACTCGTGGCGGGCTGTCAGCCTGACGCCGTCGCGGTACGATCAGCGGTTTGTGTTGGCGGTCGCCTCGGACGAGTCGACCAGATGCGGGTCTCGCTGGCGGCCGATCACTGCCGCCGTGCAGGCGGTCCTGGGCCGATCGATGCGGGGCACCGCCTGCTGCAGCCAACCTTTCAAAAAGGAGTCGTTGAATGAAGACATTGGAGGTGCGGCTGCCGCACAGTCTGGGTGCTGAGGCGGCGCATGCAAAGCTCGATGCGGCGCTGGTAAAGGCCCGGGCACAGTACGAGCAGCAGGTTGGCCCGATCGAGGCCACCTGGGAGGCAGACGATCGGCTGAAGGTGGGCCTGTCGGTCATGGGCATGCGATTTGACGGCCAGATCGACGTGCTGCCCGAAGAACTCGTGGTAAAGCTCAACCTGCCCATGATGGCCTCGATGTTCGCCGGCAAGATTCGCGAGGGTATCGAACAGCAGCTGGCTGCCGTGATCAAGGCGTGATACCGGCTGCAGGGGCCGTGGTCACCGTCAGCGAGTCCTTGTCAATCTTCCAGCGCAAATGAAGCGGGGAGACGATGGCGTCGAGCAGGCCGTCGCGGTCGACGTTGGCAACTTCCAGCCGGACGATTTCACGGGGGTCAATGCCCTGCCGACGAAGTGCCGGTCGGTCGATGGTGGCCGTGAGCTGAAGCTGTTTGGCAACCGCGGCAAGCAGTTCGTCAAACGGCGCCGCCACCCGCAGCGTGTAGCGGCTGTTCGCGGGATTGGCCGGCGGGAGACGCCGGGTGTTTGGCCGCCGCGGCCGCCGCGTTGCAGCCGCCACGCCGGGTGGGCTGTCCGTTGCTTCGGGCAGTGGCACCAGCCTTCCTCGAAGCTGGCCAGGGGGGCCACCGTCCGCCTGCCAGTCAACCCGCAGTCCGTACTGCATGGCGACAAGGTCGAACCGTTCGGCCAGCGATAGTGCTGGGAGGCTGCCGGCGGCGAGGTGATCGTGGGGGATCTCGGTTTCAAGCCCGCTGAATCTCAGGGGCTGGCCGTTGGCGGTGGCCGCTGCGACTAGTTCGGTGAGTAGCGTGGCTGGAGTGGCCCCCGCGGGCCAGGACCAGACAGCTGTTGCTGCGAGCTGGCGGCGTCCACTTGGCGGGAGCCGTCGCACTGATTGCTGCCGCAGTTGGTCGGCAGCGGTGAATCGGCTGGCCGATCCTGCCGGCACAAGCCAGGCTGACGATTCCAGAATCGCCAGTTCTGCATCGACCGTTCCGGCCAGCCGCTCGACTGCATTCCTCAGCGGCTCGCCCCGGCAGTCGAGGCTGACCGGCTGTGTGGGATCGATCTGCCGTGCGAGAATGAGTGGAACGCCGGTGGTGGCCTGCAGCCGCTCCAGCAGCGTTCGTAACGGTAGCCGCTGAAAGGTTGCCTGCACCGGCTCATCAAGTGGTGCCGCGCGGCCAGTTGCGCCGCTGGCGACGAGGAGAATCGTCATGCTGAGGCCGATCGACCAAGGGCTGACCGGCAGCAGTCTTCGGGGGGTGGCTAGGTCGGTCTTCACAAACATGCAGCTCGGCGGAAACACTTACAGGCATGACGGAGTTTCACGAACCACCAATGGCCGCTGAGCCCGCCCGTCTGTCTACCGGGCGGCCAACGGTTGTCATCTTTGGCGGTGGTATCAACGGAGCCGCCTTGGCTCGACAACTGGTTCTCAGCAACATCGACGTCGTGATCACTGACACCGGCGATCTGGCCAGTGGCACAACCGCGTGGTCGACCCGCCTGATCCACGGTGGCCTCCGCTATCTTGAATATGGCGAGTTCGACCTGGTTCGGGAAAGTCTGGCAGAACGGAATCGGCTGACGCGGCTGGCTCCCCATCTTGTCCGGCCGCTACGGTTCGCCATTCCGCTGACCCGGCGGGGTGGTGGTCTGCTCGCTGCCGCAGCACGGTTTATCGGCTGGGAGTCGCTGGCCCGGCGGCTCAGCGGTGGTGGTCGGGGCAGCCTGGCGGTCGGAATTGGCCTCTGGCTGTACGACCGCTTTGCCGGTGACCCGGCCTGGCCCGCCCACCAGATGCACCGCTCGACCGCTGCCGGTCTGCCGGGGGTCGATCGTCGCCGGTTTCCGTTCGTGGCAACCTACTTCGATGCCCAGTGCATTGCCCCCGAGCGACTCACGGTTGAATGGCTGGTGGACGCCCAGCGGGTGGCTGTTGAGCGACAGGTCGGCCTTCACGTGCTGCCGCATCACAGCTGGCAGGTTTTCGACACGGGTGAGCTGGTGGTGACGCCGCTTGGGCCGGCCACCACCGCGACCGCTCTTCGCGTTCGTCCCACCGCCATCGTCAATGCCACCGGGGCCTGGGTCGATCAAACCATCGCTGCGTTGACGACGGCGGCTGGGCCGCTGTCGCCGGTGCCCCAGCCGCAGCAGTTCATTCGCGGCACCAAGGGCAGCCATCTCATTATCGATAATAGCCAGCTCCGCGACGCGCTCGACGGTGAGGGTATCTATGCCGAGGCAGCTGACGGCCGGCCGATCTTCGTGCTGCCCTTCCTGAATGCTCAGGTGCTCGTCGGCACCACCGACATTCCGTTTTCGGGTGATCCGGGAGCGGCCCGAACTGAGCCGGCTGAAATTGACTATCTGCTGGCGGCAGTGTCGGCCATCTTTCCCGACTGCCTGCTTCGCACTGCCGATGTGGTGCAGCACTATTGTGGTGTCCGCCCGCTGCCGGGGCCCGATGTCACCGGCAGACAGGCCGGTTCGCCGGGGGCGGTGACCCGCCGGCATCTCCTGGTGCGGCATCCGCAGGCTGCGGTGCCGACCTGGTCAATCGTGGGTGGCAAGCTGACGACCTGCCGCAGTCTTGCCGAAGAGTCGGCTGCCGAAATCCTGCGGACGCTGCACCTGCCGGCTGTCGATCCGCAGCGGGATCGGCCCCTGCCGGGTTGGCTGGCCGCAGATGGTCAGGCGGCCTGCTGGGCGGCTACGGCTGCGGCGGCTGAGGCGGCGGGCGTGCCGGCGGCCGCCGTCAGGTCGGCGGTCGAGTCGACTCTGCGTCTGTTCGGTGGCCGGGCAGCAGAGGTTTTCAGGGTGGGGGGCGGCGTGGTGGCCTCTCACGGCCTGCCGCCCCTGCTGGGTGACAGTAGCCTGCCAACGGCGGCGGCGGTGTTCGCCATTGAGCAGGAGTGGGCTGCCACCCTCGCTGATCTGGTCGAGCGGCGGCTGATGCTGCTGTTCGCCCCGCGGCTGTCGCGAGCAACACTGACCGCGTTGGCCGAGGTGCTGGTGGCCACCGGCCGGCTGGAGGCCAGTGCCGTTGCCGATGTGGTAGCCGCTGAAGTCGCCCATCTGCAAAACTGCTGTGGCAAGCGAGTTGCGCCAGTTGTGGATCAGCAAGTGCGCGATTGAGGGCAGTGGGATCGTTCGATCACCACGAATGCACAAAGAGCACGAAGAACAGGAGGCTGCGTGATGGGGTCAGAAAAACGCTGTGTCCTCGCGCTTGACCAGGGAACCACGTCGAGTCGGGCAATTCTGTTTGATGCGGCTGGTCTGCCGCTGGCGATGGCTCAGGAGACCTTCCCGCAGCACACCCGGCCGCTCGCCGACGGTGCCTGTGCAGGCGATCTTGATCAGGCGATCGTCGAGCACGATCCAGAGGACCTCTGGCGAACGCAGCTGAGTTGTGCAACCCGGTGCCTGGCCGAGGCGGGTGTACGACCGGAAGAAATTGCTGCAGTCGGTATCACCAACCAGCGGGAGACGACAATCCTCTGGGATCGTGCGACCGGACAGGCGGTTGCCCCGGCGGTGGTCTGGCAGAGCCGGGTCTCGGCGGCGATCTGTGAGCGGCTGAAGGCGGCGGGGCACGAGCCGTTGGTTCGCCAGCGAACAGGCCTGCTGCTCGACCCCTATTTTTCCGCGACTAAAATCATGCACCTGTTTGAGACGCAGCCCGGTTTGCGGGAACGCTGCGCGACTGGCGAGGTGCTCTTCGGGACAGTCGATAGTTTTCTGATCTGGCGACTCACGGGCGGCCGGGTGCATGCCACCGATGTCACCAACGCCAGCCGCACGCTGCTGTATGACATCACCGCCGGCGGCTGGTCGGATGAACTGTTGCAGTTGTTTGATCTGCCGCGGCAGATGCTGCCCGAGGTGCTGCCCTCTGCTTCCCTCTTCGGTGAGGTGGACGACCGCTGGCTTGGAGCAGCGATACCGATTGCCGGCTGCGCAGGTGACCAGCAGGCTGCGGCCTTTGCCCACGGCTGTCATCAGCCCGGGGATGCCAAAACGACCTACGGCACCGGTGCGTTTCTGCTGGAGTCGACTGGCACCACCCCGGTGCTCAATGCTCCGGGCCTGCTGGCCACGCCCGCCTGTACCGTGGCGGGCCAGTCGGCCGGTCAGACCTATTGCCTCGAGGGATCGGTCTTTGTCGCCGGGGCTATTGTCGGCTGGCTGCGGGATGGCCTGGGGTTGATTGAGCGGTCAGGTGACATCGAGCCCCTGGCCCGCAGCGTGTCCGATGCCGGCGGGGTAATGCTGGTGCCGGCGCTCGCCGGCCTCGGCACACCACACTGGGACCCCTTCGCCCGCGGCCTGATCATCGGGCTGACCCGTGGCACTGGCCGGGGGCAGATTGCCCGGGCCGCCCTCGATGCGATTGCCCTCTCGGTTGCTGACGTGATCGGCGGGCTCGAAAAAGCCAGTGGCTGTCGCCTCTCCCGCATGCGGGTTGATGGCGGGGCCTGCGTCAACGATCTGCTGATGCAGATCCAGGCCGACGTGCTCGGCATTCCAGTTGACCGTCCTGTGGTGCTCGAAACGACCGCCTTGGGCGCGGCGATGCTGGCCGGGCTGACCACCGGCTTCTATACGTCTGCCTCCAACGTGGCCGCTGCGATGGCGATCGAGCGGAGCTTTACGCCCCAGTGTGAGCCAGCCGATCGCGACAGGCTGCTTCAGCGCTGGCGAAACGCCGTCGATCGCAGTCGGGGCTGGGCCCGGCCAACCGCGGAATGAACCGACCCAGCGACCGCTAGCGGAGGATCGTGCCGCCCTCACCGACGTTCGCAGGCTGTTCGGCAAGTTGGACCCGGCTGGTGTACCGCTGCGGGTTGGCAGCGAACGTTGCCCGGCTCTCCGGCGAGGCAAACAGGTAGATACGCTGCTGATAGGTCACACCGTAGCGGCGTTCTCCGGGAAGTGCGGTGCCAGAGTCGAAAGCGGCGACGGGATCGTCACCTGAGAGAGCGGGAGCATACCGATCAGGATCGGCCAGGAATGCCTGCTGCTCTTCGAGTCCACGGAACAAGTAGGTCCGGCCACGATGCCGTGCGCCCCAGCCGGCCTGTCCCTCAGCCCAGTTGCCCGACTCAACCAGCGTGACTGGGCAGAAACCTTCCAATCCAAGCGGCATCGGGGTTGGCTGGGCCGCGTCGCTTGATGGCACCGGCTTCTGGGCATAACGGGCAGTGGCTATCTGCTGCGACTGTTCGGGCTGCTGGGTGGCTGCCTGTTCGGGTTTCGCCGGCTGTTCTTGCTTGAACCATCCAAACGGATTGGTGACTGCCGCCAGGAAAGGGTTGGGCGACTTTGCATTTGGTTTTGCCGCTTCGTCGTCACGTTGCGGGGCTCCAGCTGGTGGAGTTGATTGTGTTGCTGTGGCAGGCTGAGATGGTGCGGCCGCCAGCTGTTCGCTCGGGGCGGTCGCGGCTGCGGCAGCTGCTGAGGGGGTGGCCGTGGGGAACGTTCCACCTGTGTCCTGTGCGGTTGGCTGTGGAGCCGGCTGCAGCCATGGGCTGGTCGGACGGGCCGGCACCTGGCTGGTCCGACCCTCGGGCTCGATCAATCCCCCAGTCACCGCCGGGGTGGCTGCGGCGAGCGTTGCGGTGGCGGGGGTTTCTGACCGCCAGGGGTTGGCCGTGGTCAACTGGGGTGCGACCTCTGGAGACTGTTCCGGCTCGGCGTCCCAGGGAGCCCGTGATGGTTCGCTGACCATTGCTCGTGTCTCGTTCATCGGGACCGATCGTGGTGACAGCTGGGAAGCCACTGCGGCAATACCCGGCTGGTACGGAGACGGCTCCGGCGATGTTTTGCTGTCAGCCTTTACATCTTGCTGGATAGCGGTTGCAGTTACCGCCGTCGGGACGGCGGCTGGCTGGCCAATGCTGGCCACAGGAGGTTTTTCCACGAGATCTGTCGCCGGTATCCGCGGCAGATCGGCCGTCATCGCTGCCGGAGGTACTGCTGCAACAGTTGCTGACGGACTGATAGCGTTCGAGGTAAAAGGGGCATCGTCTGCCAACTGCTGCGGAGCTGGCAACTCGGTATTCGCAAAGTGTGACAGTCCGCGAACCTTGGCGGCGATCTGCCCGACCGCCCCCGATTCAGTGATGGGGCCGGTTGCGGCCGCATCGGCCAGCAACGACCCGGCAGTCGAGAAATCATTGGCCAGCTCTGGTTGCTCAGCAACCACTGTCACCGTCCCAGCGACGACGGCCGGTTGGGCCGATTCGAGATCGCCGGGTGGGACCTGCTGAAGTTGCCGGGCGACTGTGGCAATGAATAAACCGGTTGAACTGGGGCATTCGAACCGGCTGACCACACTCCCGTCGGCGGCAAGAATGCAGCCGCCGGGAACGTGTCGCATGCCGAGGCTGTTGGTCGTTTCGGGATCGTCATCAACGTCGATGAGCACCGTTTCAAAACAGGCGTTAAGCAGGGAGACTGCGTCGGGATCGTTCAGCACGTGTTTCTTCAACTGGGTCGATGCCGGGCTCCAGGCTGCGGTGAACAGAACCAGCACCTGCCGGTTTTGTCCGGCCGCGGCGGCGGTCGCCTGCTCAAGTGAGCGGTGCCAGGCAACTCCCCCCGATTCATTACCGTGGACGGAACCGGGGACCAGCGCAGTCGCCACGAGGAGTACGGGCATGATCCAGGTGACTACGCACCTGAAACGCGAGCGGCATGCTTTCCTGTCAGCCAGAACAGGAAGAAGAGCAGGCAACTGCCCGGTGGACCGGGTGGCGGCTGCTGTGTGGAAAGCGTGGTGCGGGCGGTCTGCCTTCAAGCGTATTCCGAGCATCGTCGCTGCCTCTGCATGGTCGTTCCACTGCCGCTAAGGGGCGGCTCATGCAGGTTGTATCGGTCGAATCCATAGGAGAAATCAGGCTGGAATGCGGAAAAAATCTGTTTTTGACGGCCGGAAGGGGGCCTAGTCGCCCCAGTTCCTCCAGGATCACAGCAGTTTTTCTCCCAAAAGCTCTTTGTGGGGCTACTTGACTGAAATCAGGCAGGCGAAGATACTACTTGTCGGTGGTGCTGCCAGTCGCTTCCAACGGCCGGTGGTAGTCCAGGGCCCTGAGTGGTCCAAGTTGGTTTTCCTGTAGGATTTTTCCTGGTCCTTCCAGCGAATGAACCTCTGGGGAAAACCCAACCATCCCGCTTGATTTGGTCGGTTCCGTCGTGTGTGGCGGATGCAGCAGGGGCGGGTCGGAATGCTGGGTGACGGATTCTCGTTTGCCCTCTGCCCAAGTGGCTGTTCAATTCCGACAGATGGCTCGCTGAGGCGATCGACCGCAAACGTATCAACTTGGGAAACCGGAGAAGGTTTTTCCCTTTCGAAATGCTCTTCCGGCACCTGAACACGTGCATCTAGGCGGGTGCTGATCAGGGCCGGGGGAGGGTGGCCGATTGTCGCCGAACATTGAGTGTTCCTCGGATTTGCAGCCTGACTGGCGGTAGTTCTCGAGGCGTTCTCGTTCGCGACTCGTAGGGTTGCCGTTGTCCCCAGAGGGGGCCGCGGTGTTGAGACAAGCAGATCTCTCGTTGGGGTGCTCAACGAGTTCCCGGTTCGACTGGTGTGGACCGGTTTGTTTTCCTGAAGAGTGAATGAGGAATATGGCAAAGCGGAGACGTTCCCGATCAGGTGGTCGGCCCGGCTATGGTGGCGGCGGGCAGCAGGGAGGCCAGGGAGGCCAGGGTGGCGGCCGACGGCGGCGTTTCCGTCGCGGTGGTGGCGGACCGGTGGCGGCGGGTGCCGGTGCTGTCGATATGGAAGGCGAGGGCATGCGTCCGCCGGACCTTGAGCCCGAAGTTTCGGAGAATGGTGAGCCAGTGCCGCTGGAGCCTGGGGAAGGCGTTCTTGAAATGCACCCCAATGGCTATGGCTTCCTCCGGAGCCCTGCGAACAACTACTCCCGTGAGCGGACCGATCCGTTTGTGCCCGCGCAGATGATTGACCGCTTTCGGCTGCGAGAGGGCGTGCTCGTCAAGGGGAAGGTTCAGCAGGGCCGGCGGCAGCAGGGGCCGCGGGTGCGTGAGGTTGACGAAGTCGAGGGAATGACTCCGGAGGAGTATGCCGAGACCAAGTCCTTCGACCAGCTCACACCGATCAATCCCGAGCACTGGCTGCGGCTTGAAACAGAGCAACAGCCCCTGACGACCCGAATCATGGATCTGCTCACACCGCTGGGCAAAGGGCAGCGGGCGTTGATCGTCGCCCCGCCGCGTACCGGCAAGACCGTGCTGCTCCAACAGGTCTCACAGGCCGTCTCCAAGAATCACCCCGAGCTCTCGCTGGTGATGCTGCTGGTGGATGAGCGACCGGAAGAGGTGACCGACATGCGGCGGTCGGTGCAGGGCGAGGTCGTGGCTAGCAGTCTCGACTGCGATGTTGAGAGCCACGTGCGGCTGTCGCAGCTGGTCTGTTGATGGATTCGATCACCCGGATGGCCCGGGCATTCAATAAATGGGTCGGCAACACCGGTCGGACCATGTCGGGTGGTGTCGATATCAAGGCCCTCGACATTCCCAAGAAACTCTTTGCCACCGCCCGGGTGTTCGAGGAGGGGGGCTCGCTGACGATTGTGGCGACTGCCCTTGTCGATACCGGCAGCCGAATGGACGAGCTGATTTTTCAGGAGTTCAAGGGCACCGGCAACATGGAACTGGTGCTCGACCGGAAGCTGGCTGACCGCCGCGTCTGGCCGGCGATCGACATCTCGCAGTCAGGCACCCGCCGCGAGGAGAAGCTGCTCGATCCCGACACGCTGCATGCGGTCAATATGCTGCGGCGGACGCTCTCGAGCATGCACCATGTCGATGCGATGGAGCAGCTGACAAAGCAGCTGGCCAAGTTCAAGAGCAACCGTGAGTTCATCGCGCTGATCGCCAGTTCGAGGGCCAATGACTGACCGGCGGGTGAAATCGTGGTTGGCTTTTGGGCGAAGGCAGGAAGCCGGTTCTCGACTCGGGTTTTTGACACCCCTCTGAACGGCTTCGTATACTCTGCGTGCAGCGGCGGAAGCAACGGTGATGCCCGTCTTCGGCTGCGGCGGTGAGCCGACCTTTTCTGGAGATTCATTCATGACGCCCTACGCTTCGCTGGCCGACGACATGTACGTCAATGTCAACCTGGCCACGGAGATGGATTTGCCGGGGCAGCGGGAAACGATCCTGCACTTCTTTGAATGCATCCAGAAAAAGTACCCCTCGATGCGAAAGTTCCATGCCCGTGATCGGCGGGACTTCGTGCTCGAGGAAGACAAAGAGCAGGGACGGTACCGTTGGGTTGCGGTCGAGCCGCGGCGGCTTTGTTCTGGTCAGGTGAATCCCGGCACCATTGATGAGGCACTCGACCAGCACCGGCTGCTGCTCGACCTGGCTCCGGCACTCCTGTCGGTCAGCCCGCTCGACTGCGAGGCGCTCGATGTGCTGTTTGGCTTCGACTTCGCTTTTCGTGGCAACCACAACGCACTGCTGGCTGAGGCACTCGGCCCGGGCCCAGCGTTTGAAGGCGTCGGTGACATCCCCGGTAGCCGGGTGATCAACTTCGAGCCGTCCTTGACGATCGCTGTCGATGAGGACTGCCGCACCCAGGTGCGAGTCAGTACGGAAACCCGCACCAACGCCTTTCAGGTGCGCACCGGAGAGTTCGTCGAGGAACAACTGAGCGTCTACGTCACCGCCCGCCAGTACGGCAGTCTTGAACCTGGAGTCAACTATGTCGACGCTATCGATCGGCTGGCGCAACTGGCCCAGGACGTGATCGACAGCTGTGTGGTCGAGCAGATTCTGCGGCCGTTGGCCCGTACGATCTCGCTGAAGTGACCTTATTATTTTCCTATCGGCACGGCCATTCGCTGCTTTTTCTTTTGGCCGCGTTTTTTCTCGGCTGATCCCTTCCCGCCCCCGCTTTTTGGCTGACGGTTGGTGTCGTCGCCACGGCCCCGCGGTCGCTCGGCGGCCGGATTGAAATTAGGATTGTCGCCCCGAGGAAGTGCGGCCTGTGTCTCCTGCTGCCAGGACGTGAGCGTCTGCAAAAGACCGGTTGCCTTTTCGGGGAACTGTTGCGCAAGGTTCCGGCTCTCGCTGGGATCATTGGCGAGGTCGTACAACTCTACGCGGCCACCATCCTCAAAGAACTGCATCAGTTTGAGCGTGCCCTCTCTGACCATACTCACCGGTGGCGACCGACCGACGTAGCAGGGAAAGTGCCAGAAGAGTTGCCGCGGCGGGAGTTGCTTGGCGGCTTGCATGACCGGCATCAGGCTGACCCCATCCAGCCCGTGGTCGGCCGGAGGGGGCAGGTTCGCCAGGTCAAGCAGCGTGGGGTAAAGATCGATACTGGCCGTGGGCACGAGGCTCCGGCGGCCAGGCTGGACGATCCCCGCGCCGGCCATGACCAGCGGAACGCGAAGACCACCCTCGTAGAGTTCCCCCTTGCCGCCGCGTAGTGGCGGTGTGTACTGCCGCGTACCACCGTTGTCCGAGGTGAAGAGCACGAGGGTGTCATCGCTGAGGTCAAGCCGCTGGAGCGTTTCGAGGAGCCGGCCAACGTTCTGGTCGACCGCCTCGACCGTGGCGGCATAGGCGGGATCATTGCGGTCGTCTTCGCTGGCGGACTTTTTTTGAGTGTATTTTTCGAGCAGGTCGGGCTTCGGTTCAAAAGGTGCATGAACGGCATGGTCCGGGAGATAAACGAAGAAGGGCCGGTTTTTGTTGTCCGTGATGAACTCCAGGGCTGCGGCTGTGAGCCGATCACTCAGGTAGCTGCCGTCGGCGGCAAAGTAGGCGTCCTTGGCAAAGCCGAGCGTTTCCGGAAACACAACGGTGTCGAAGCCCTGGCCTCCCGGCGTCACCGGTCCGGTGCGTCCTCGGCCGAGGTTCCACATGCCGAAGAAACCGGTGGTGTAGCCGCCTGCCCGAAGTGCTTCAGCCAGCGTCAGGCTATCCGGAGCGAGTTCGGCCCTGCTTTCGGCGGCGAGCAGGTTGTGCCACGGTGAACCGGGGGGCTGACGGGGATCGACAACCGTGTAGATGCCGTGACGGGGCGGATACTGTCCCGACATCAGGCAGGCCCGCGTCGGGGCGCAGTTCGGGGCGCTGGCGTAGGCCTGATCGAAGACGAGGCCGTTGCGGGCGAGACGATCGAGATTGGGAGTTTCGATGAACTGGTTGCCCATGAAGCCAACGTCCCGCCAGCCAAGATCATCAATGAAAAAAAGGACGATGTTCGGTGGCCGTGGGGCAGCCCATGTCACCGCCGGCACACAGGCTGCGGCAAGAGTTCCCACAAAGAGGATGACGGCTCTGGTGGTAGTCAGAGCATGCTGAAGAGGTGTCATCGCTGAGTCTTCCTTTCAACCGTCAGATCGAGTGTTCCGGTAGCGAGGGTGATCGGTCCGATTGTGTTGAGCAGCTCTGTCCGGGTCGGGCCAGCGGTGGGGAAAGCGGGAACATCGCTGAGTGCAAAGACGGTGACGTGATACGTCTTGAGCCCGGGGCCTTGTGAACAGGGAGGATCATAGGCCCGCTGGCCACGATCATTCCGCCCGAGGCGGGGCCCGTCGCTCGTGGCTGTCGGCAACCGGACGGCCTGCGGTAGAGATGTCGCCGTCGGTGGGATGTTGGTGACGATCCAGTACGACTTCTCTTGATCGGGCGCAACATGCCAGAAACTTAATGCGAGAGAGCGAGTGCCGCTGGGCACCCGACTCCAGGCGATAGCAGGCGAAACGCCCTCGCCATCGCAGGTGCAGGCCGTCGCGAGTTGTCCTGAAGCGGTTACGGATTGGCTGGTGACAGTCAGGGTTCCGGCACCGGTCGCGGGGGGCACCCTGCTGCCAGCCTGAGTCCTTGCAGCCGGGGTGCCGAGCGGCTGTTCGGCGGTCGGTCTTTTGCCTGCCCGTTTCTGTTTTTGTGGCGGACGTTTTCGGGGCCGGTCCTCGGGAGGGCCGCGATCAGGAGGTGATCCGGTGCGGTCTGCTGGCGGTGGGCGATGGGTCTCAGTGCGGCGGGTGCCATCAGGATCGTTGAAACGAAATGTGATGCTGCCGTCAGCACCCCGCCAGTAGGCGACAGTCCCGGCTCTTCCGGCAATTTCGTAGGTGAGTTCGGCCTGGTTCCGCCCATCGGATGTGTAGTCGGTAATGGTTGCACCCCGGAGGGGTGGCAGGGCGGGACGAATTGGCCGGGCCCGTGGTTGCGGGTCGACCTGGCCGTCCCGCTCGACCACCTCGCCATGAAATCCGCCATTCAGATAGGGGTACTGCTTGGTGGCATGGTAGTGGTAGCGACCGTCGGGGCCGGTGTGCCCATTGCAGGCATCAAGTTTCCGAACCGGTGAACCATCGGGTTCTTCGTAGCCGTAAATCGGATAGCCGTCGAGGGCGTAAGCGATCGGCAGAGTTTTTCCGACGGTCTCCTGAAGGTGGACTGGTGCAATGTGATAGTGATAGTCATCTGCTCGACCGCAGTGACCGCCGAAAGTGTCGAGCTCGCCAATCAGGAAGGCGTCTTCTCCTCGATTGTTGAGGGGATTGAAGATTGGTATGCCATTGACCGCGACGGCGATGGCTCCCCGCAGAAAGGCTCCCTTGGTCGTTCGTGGCTCGCGGGCAGGGACAGGATGGATCGGAATCTGCCAGGCATTTGCACCGGTGTAAGGCTGCGGGAGCGGCACCTGCTGCTGCCAGGCGGTGATGCCAATCATCAGCGGATGCTGTGGGATGCCGTTTGACTCGATGAAAAAATAGCGATCATCCGATCGGGTCTGGATCTGGCCGCGGGCCACGAAGGGCGCACATGCCTCGGCAATTACTGCCGCCGGACCGTCCGCCGCTGGGCGAGCGGTACCAGTCCCCGGGGGCCGCCGGCCTGCCTGTGCCAGCATCACTGGGGAAGTTTCACTTGACGGTGCTGCAGGTGAGTGGCTGCGGTGTCCTCCTGGGTGTGGCAGGCAGAGGCCGGCATGGAGCAGCCAGAGCAGCATGGGCAGAGTGATCCGGCAGGTATGTCGCATTCGTGGTGTTCCCAAGAAGGTGTTCTGCTGTTTCGCAGGTGCCGGCTCAGCTGGCTGAACGCTTGGTTTTTTTGGGCTTCTTGCTCCCCTTCAGCATTGTCTTGCTGCTTCCTCGTTTTCCGCCCTTCTTCGACTGGGAAGACGCGGGTAGGGCCGGGTCGTATTCGGGGTTCGGCTGCGGCATGTCAGCCTTGATCGCAACCAGGTAGGTCTCAAGTTTTTGCTTGAGCTCTGCGGCTTGTTGGGGGCGGCTCTCAGCAAGATTGTTTGACTCAGCCAGATCCTGTCTCAAATCGTAGAGTTCGACGTGAGGGTTCTCGTAGAAGCCGATGAGCTTCATTCCGTCGGTAACGATTGCTGATTGGGGGCCCTCGGAACTCTGGTAGTGCGGGAAGTGAAAATAAAGTTCTGCCCGAGGCCGCAGGATCGTGGCGGTTCCGCTGCTGCTGATGGTGCTGGCAAGGCTGCCGCCTTCAATGCCGGCAGGCAGACTGCGTGACGGGAGCCCCGCCCATTCGCAGAATGTCGGCAGCAGGTCATAGCCGACGACCGGATGGTGGCACCATGATCCAGCCGTGATTTCCGGGCCCCGGATGATCAGCGGTACGCGAATACCCCCTTCCCACAGTCCACCCTTCCCACCCCGTAGCGGTCCTCGCTTGCCGCCATTTCCGCCATTGTCTGACATGAAGACGACGTAGGTGTTCTCGCGGAGTCCCAGCCTGTCAACTGCATCAAGGACCCGGCCGACACCGGTGTCAAGGTCCTCGCTGATTGCGGCAACTGAAATCCGCTTGTCGTTCTCGCCAGCGAGCCGTTGTCGGTATTTGGCAAGCGTTGCCGCCAGGGCATTCTGTGAGGCGTGCAGGGCATTCCAAGACAACTGGATGAAGAAGGGTTTGCCTGCCTTCTGACTGGCCGCCATGAATGCTGCCGTGCGGTCAGCCATGCCAAAAATGTCAACCGGATTGGGGTCGGTGAAGCCGAAGGCATGTTCGTTGCCGGTGTCGCCGTCGTGAGTGTCGTAGCCATGCCTGCCCGGGCCACCGCCGCCAATGTGCCATTTGCCGAAGTGGGCGGTCGCATAGCCGGCGGTCTGCAGGAGTTCGCCGATTGTCAGCTCGGCATCAGCAATGCTTCTCGTGCCACGGGGTTCAATCAGTTGACGACCGGCTTCGGGTGGAGCTGCTTTGGTCCAGTGCACCTGCGCCGGGCTCTTGCCGGTCTGGAGACTGATGCGGGTGGGAGAGCAGACCGGTGCCGGAGCGTAGGCGGCGGAGAATCGCATGCCCTCAGCCGCGAGCTGGGACAGTCTGGGTGTGTCGATGGTCGTCGAGCGGCTGGTTGGCACCTGTGGGTGCATTGCCACCGAAAGGCCGTTCCAGGCCTGATCGTCGGAGAGCATGAAGATAATGTTCGGCTGCGCGGCAGAAACGTCGACAAGAGGCGGACATGCCAGCAGGCAGGCAGTGAAAAGAAGAATGCGCATGGCAGGCTTTCTGGGTGTGTGACGGGGATTACCGTGGTTTGCGTCGAGGGTTGTCGGGCCTGGGCTTTCGGCCTCCGGCCGCCTGGTCGGGAATCTGGTCATTGAGTCCGGTGAAGTCGGGTCTGGTGCGGCCATCGGGTGGCGTCTGAATCTGGCGGCGGAACAGCACGGTATTGTCGAGCAGCAGATTGTCTGACCAGATGAAACGGGCAGCCGTGAAATCGTGGTCATAAAACGGCTGCTTGGGCTGGACCTGTTCGATCGTGTACTCGGTCGCCTGAGGCCAGGCCCGGTCGTCAAAGTCGCGGGTGTTCCAGCCTGGCGGTGGTGGCTGGGATCGAACCCTTGGGGTTTGCACGTTCCCGTCGATAGGTCCGTGGTCGAGAACAAGTGCCTTCCAGCGATTGTCAGTCACCGTGCCATCGGAAAACCTGAGCACAAAGCCGCCGTCACCGATCTGCGTGTTGGCGTATTCCATGCCGGTGGCAGGATCAGCGTTGTCTTTGGCCATCACCGCAATCGTCATCGGGTAGGCAGGGAGGAGATCGACTGCGACGACGTTGTGTGGCAGGAAGGCAATTGAATCAACAGCTACGAGCTCACCATTGACGAACAGCGAAAACCAGTTGTCTGCATAAACAGTTGCGCGAATGGTGTCCTCAAGACGGGGTTTTCGGAGCACCCTCTCGGCCGCCCAGGCGTGATTGAAACTGATGGAGATGACGACAAGCAGCACAGAACTGTTTCTGACGCAATTCTCAAGAGCAGGCCGATTCATGTTGCGTTACTCCTCAACAATGGTGCGTTCGGGCGAGTGGTGGAACGCATGGCCGAAGAAGCTGTCGTCGTAGGAGTTTGTCGAGATCAGATCCATTCGGAGGTCGAGCCGCTCTGGGCCGTAGGGCATTTCGGTGAATCGCAGGGACTCGATCTGCCCGGTGGCCTCTCCATAGTCAATTTCAATCCGCCGGGGGCCGCGAAACCCCCGTCGCTTTTCGGCAATCAGCCGGCGGTGAGTTGGCGTTGGGCCATGCTCAAGTCGCAAGATGTAGGCCGCTCGCAATTGTTCCAAGCCATCGCCGAGCGTCGTCAAGGGCATGTCATGCTCGTGGCCGGGCAGATCATGGTTGAAATGATCCGGTCTGGCGCTCACACGGACCGGCCCCGCGGGGGCGACTGCCCAACTGGAATGGCCATCACTCCCGGTGATGAACTGCTCGCCCGCCATGGTTGTCCGTACTAGCACAAACCGTCCATGGCTGGCATGAACGATCGCACCATCCAGTGGTGGCTTGGGAGGTCGGCTTTTCCAGTCAGGCGTGCGATCAAAAAAATGCTGCCGTGGTGGGCGGCTGCGGGATTCAACGGTGATCTGGTAGCTGTTTCCGGGAAAGTGAGCCTGCGCCGCAATCAGGTGGTCGAGTTGCAGAACAGCTGCCGAGACCGATTGGCTTTCGAAGCCGACCCCGCTTGCGACCAGCAGAATGGCCGCTGCGGTGGCTGCAACCATTGCTGTTACCAGTGGGCCGACGCGGGGCCGAAGCCTTGACCAGTCAGTTGCTACCGATGGTGCTGTCTGCGGAACCTCTTCCGTGATGAGGAGCATCCGCAACCGATCGTGAAGCATGACGTTGGCGGCAAACTGCTCAGCGTTTTCCGGATCGGCTTGCAGCCAGTCGGCCAAGTGTTGCTCCTCAGCAGGGCTGAGCGTGCCGTCGAGATATCCATCGATGATCGGCTGGATTGAGGTATTCATGGCTGGGCCTCTGGCAGGGCAGCCTTCGCTTCGATGCACTCGCGGAGCCGTTCTCGAATCCGCTGGAGTGCCTTGGCGACCGAGTTTGGCCGCATGCCCAGCTGCGCGGCGATCGCCGCCGGCTTGAGCCCCTCCGTGTAACGAAGGCCGCAGATCATGCGACCGCGTCCATCAAGCCGCCGCAGACAGTCCTGGAGATGGTCGAGTGGTTGGGGCCTGCGCTCGGCAACCCGTTCGAACGCCACCGCCAGCTGGCCCGTCAGTTCGTCGTCAAAGACGAGTGGTTCCCTGAGATGCTGCCGGTAATGGTGGCGAACCTTATTCCGCGCGATACCAAGTGCCCAGCCGATGAATGGTCGGGAGGGATCGTAACGCGATGCTGATTCCAGGACGGCGACGGCGACGTCCTGCAAGATGTCGTCCCGAGTGGAGAAGTCACGAACCAATCCAGTCAAAAATGACGAAACAACAGGCTGCGCGAGGGTCCACTGTCGCATTACCTGCTCTGTTTGGGCGTTCACCGTTCCCCCTGTGCCAGTGGTTGTTGTGGAGACCTTCTTCGGGAATTTCAGGAGTCATTTCTGTCACCCTTCTTTTCCCATCAGGCTTGGAACGTGACAAAAATTTTGAACGGTTCAGGCCGGTGTTGGGTGCGGCGGTGACAAACCGGCAAAAATCCCCGGCGGGAACAAAGAGCTGGGAAGATGAGCAATTTTCTGGAATAGCAGCCTGGCTATCTTGCCCGTTGCTGGTCTGGAGGGTCTATTTTGGGAATGATCCGTTCTGTCGACGCCGCTGATTCCGCCGAGTCACCCTCAAAGCAGGTCTATGAGGTGACCACTCCCGGGCGGCTGCACTTCGGCATGCTCTCATTCGGGCAGCCCTATGGGCGTTCCTTCGGCGGCCTCGGCGCGATGATTGCCGGCTGTGGTGTGCGGGTGCGACTGCGGCGGGCGACCAGCTTTTCGGCGGTCAGCCATGTCGGCGAGCGAGCCATTGGCGTAGCCCAGCGGTGCGCTGCTGCCTGGGGCCTTGACGAGCACTCCTGCTGTGCGATTCAGGTGATGGAGATTCCCCGACAGCACATTGGCTTGGGCACCGGCACCCAACTGGCATTGGCGATCGCCGCCGGCATGCAACGGCTCTACGTCGAGGGCTCCGCTCGACTTGAGCAAACCTACGCCGCCAATGATGCCGCCGCCCTGGCCCAGGCGGCCGGTCGCGGCCTGCGGTCCAGTGTCGGGGTGTACGGCTTTGGAGCCGGCGGCATGATTCTGGAGGCGGGAAAACTTCAGGGCGAGGCGATCGCCCCACTCGTTTCCCGGGCGGCCCTACCGGAGGCCTGGCGGGTGGTGCTGTTTGTGCAGCGGGAGGCTGAGGGGCTGCATGGCGATGCTGAGCGGACGGCCTTCGCGGGGCTTGAGCAGGTGCCGCTGGAACTCACTGCCGAGCTCACCCGGCTGGCCGTAATGGAAATTCTGCCAGCAGCGATCGCCGCCCGATTCATTGACTTTGCTGCTGCCCTGACGGCCTATGGCAAGCTGGCTGGCAAGCCATTTGAGCGGGCCTCGTCGCGGCTGCCCTATGCCGAGGCGACCGGGCGGCTCTTTGAATGGCTCGATCTGCAAGGCGTGCAGGGCTATGCCCAAAGCAGCTGGGGGCCGGCCGTTGTGGCTGTGTGCGAGTCACAGCTGGTGGCTGAATCGTTGGTGGCGGCAGCCGATGCGGCCGGCTTGTCTAACCAGCACGAGATCAGCATCGCGACCTTTGACAACCGCGGCGCGGTGCTGCGGGATGTCAGCGACGAGTCGGCACCTGCCTAAGTGCGTTGCCGGTTCAGCTGTGTTCGGCCCGGTCAGCCGACGGGCAGGCCATAGTCGGCCAGCAAACGGTGAAGCCGGGCGGCCGGCTCGGCGGCCAGCGGCACCAGCGGCAGCCGGACCTCACCGGTGTCGCGACCAACCATCTTCAGGGCTGCTTTGATCGGGATCGGGTTGCTGGCCAGCCCCAGCAGGTCGCGGCCGAGGCTGAAGAGTTTTGCATGCAGCCGCTGGGCTTCAGCCAAATCACCGGCATCAAAGGCATCGACAAGTGCCTTCATGTCGGCCGGCACGAGATTGCCCACCACCGAAACCACCCCCCGACCACCGACGGCCAGCAGTGGCAGCGTCATGCTGTCGTCTCCCGAAAGGACCGTCAGGTCGGTGCCTGCAAGCACCTGTGAGGCCTGATCCATCGATCCGGTCGCCTCCTTGACCATTGCGATGCCGGGCAGTTCAGCGAGCTTTAAAATTGTTTCAGGCTCGATGTTGCGACCGGTGCGGCCAGGAATGTTGTAGATGCAGATGGGGATGGACACTGCTTCGGCGAGGGCCTTGAAGTGCTCGTAAAGCCCTTCCTGAGTTGGCCGGTTATAGTAGGGGCCGACGACCAGTGCTGCATCGGCTCCCGCTGTCTCAGCGTACTTCGTCAGCCGAATTGCCTCTGCGGTTGAATTGCTGCCGGTGCCCGGCATCACCAAGATGTTGCCTGCTGCTGCCTGGATGCTTTCGGCAATCACTCGCTCGTGCTCGTCGTGCGAGAGGGTGGGAGACTCACCGGTGGTGCCGACCGGACAGATTGCCGTCACCCCCGCCGCGACCTGGAAGCCGATCTGCTCGTGTAACCGTGGCACATCGACCGCACCGTCACGAAACGGTGTCACGATGGCGACAGAGAGACCGGCAAAGCGTTCGGCACGGGTGGGCATCGGGCATCCTTCAGGCGGCGGGCTGAGTGGCCAGACCAGCATCGGTCGGCCCGGCTTGGCAGTTACTCAAACTGCCAGCAATGAGAATACGGCTTTCCTCAAAGCCTCGCAAAGGGTGCCCAGAAAGCCGGTGAGTTGTAGCAGCGGTTTTGTGGTGCCGTGTGAGCAGGGTAGGCTCCCATCCAGCCATGACTGCACAGCACGACCAAGCAGAGGAACCAGACTCGAACAGACTGGGAGGACCTCCCTGTGTTGCATCGGCGGCCCAAGAGGCAGCTGACAGGTTGCTCGCCGCCGGGCTGGGCCGCAGTGGGTTTTGCAAATCGACGCCTCGACTGGGGGTGATTCTGGGAACTGGATTGGGGGGCCTGATTGAACGGCTTGAGGGTGAGCAGTCGATGCCCAGCAGCCAGCTTGGTTGGCTGCCGCGGGCTACAGCCCTGGGGCATGCCGGACGGGTTGCCTGGGGCCGCTGCGACGGCTGTTGCATTGTCATGCTGCAGGGCCGGGTCCACGGCTACGAGGGGCACTCAGCGGAACGACTGACCCGCGGCGTCGACCTGCTGGCGGCGGTTGGGGTTGAGCGGCTGCTGGTTACCAACGCTGCCGGTGGAATTGCCAACGGCCTCTCCGTCGGGGAGATCGTCGTGCTGGAGGATCATGTCGACTTTGTGCGGGGCGACTGGCAGGCTTCAGCCCCGATGCGTCATGGTTCACCGGCATGGTATGACGAGGCCCATTCCCGCGCTGCAGTCATTGCCGCCGGCCGGGCAGGAGCCCCGTGCCGCCGCGGCGTCTATGCCTACGTGCTGGGGCCCAGCTATGAGACCCGGGCCGAATATCGAATGCTCCGTCGTTTTGGAATCGATGTGGTGGGGATGTCGACGGTGCCAGAAGTGGTTGCGGCCCGCCACCGGGGCATGCAGGTAGTGGCGGCCTCGGTTGTCACCAACATCGCTCGGCCTGACAGTGCCCCAGATG
This sequence comes from Planctomycetia bacterium, assembly GCA_009922585.1. Classification (GTDB taxonomy): domain Bacteria; phylum Planctomycetota; class Planctomycetia; order Pirellulales; family UBA1268; genus UBA1268. The sequence continues at coordinate 3,022 of RFVE01000014.1, read as the reverse complement.
ACGGCACAATCGATGGTGAAGAAGTCTGCCAAGCTGCCGCCACAGCAGCGGATGGCATATGGGCGATCGTCCGCCAGCTGCTGCGATAGTTCACGCCCGTGTTGCTCGGGGTTGGAAGAACGATCCGCTCGGGGATGCCCGACCCCACTCGCTCGACAACACTGGTGGCAGCTGGCAGCGGGAGCGACCGGATCGGTGGCCCAATCAGTTTCGCTCGAGCACTTCCAAGTCGACGTCGAATACCCGCACGCCGGCCCAGGTTTCAGCGTTGGCGGCGATGAACTGCTGGTGCCGCTCGGAGGTCTGGTAGGTGTCGTGGGATTCATGCGAATCGAAGATGATCTCGAGGGCGACGTCGAAGGCTCGGTCGTTGACCTGGCGGTCGTAGTCGGCCAGCCGACCGACTGCGAAAGAGACACAGCCGGGATGGCCCGTGAGATGTTCACGGCAGGAGGCGACAAGCCGGGTGATAGCCTCGGCCGAGCGGTCTTTCAGTGTGAAATAAACAGCATGAGAAAGCATGGTGCGATCTTTCCATCGTAGAGGGAAACGGAGACAACGAGCAGTTGGTTCAGCCTGCCGTGACCGAGGGGCCCGATTCGGCACTCCGGGGAACTGCCGGGCCAATGACCTGCTCAACTTCGTTGTCATCGAGCATCTCGCGCGACTCCAATTCGTTTGAGAGGGTGTCGAGCTTCTCGCGATTCTCACGCAGCAGGTCCATCGCCCGGTCGGCTGCAGCGCCGAGGATGCGGGTGACCTCCTCGTCAACGACCTGAGCAGTGTGTTCGCTAAAGTCGCGTTGCTCATAGACATCGCGGCCGAGGAACGGATGCTCGTTCGAGGTCTGGCAGGATAGCGGGCCCACCCGTTCGCTCATGCCCCAGTTCGAAACCATTTTGCGGGCCAGCCGAGTCGCCTGCATCAGATCATTTTCTGCCCCTGCCGAGAACTCACCAAAGACGAGCTTCTCGGCGGCCCGCCCCGCCAGGATGAAGGCCAGCCGGTTGGCCAGGTCTGACTCACCGATGTTCATCCGGTCCTCTTCAGGAACCAGTTGCGTCACACCGAGGGCACGACCGCGGGGGATGATCGTCACCTTGTGCAGCTTGTCGACGCCTGGCAACAGCCAGGCGGCCAAGGCGTGGCCCGCCTCGTGATAGGCCGTCATCTTTTTCTCGCGGCCGGCGAGTACCTCTTCACGCTTTGGGCCCATCAGAATTTTGTCACGGGCATGGTCGAAGTCCGAGGCATCGACCTTGTCCTTGTTTTGGCGGGTCGCCCAGAGGGCCGCTTCGTTGACGAGATTGCGGATGTCAGCGCCGGTCAGGCCAACCGTGCCATCGGCCTGACGCTCTAGGTCAACGTCATCAGCCAGCGGGACATTTTTGGTATGCACCTTGAACAGAGCGATCCGCGCCTTTTGGTTCGGCCGGTCGACCGTCACGTGCCGGTCGAATCGGCCGGGACGCAACAGGGCGGGGTCGAGTACGTCCGGCCTGTTCGTGGCGGCCAGCACGATCACCGACTCCGTGGGGCTGAAGCCGTCCATTTCGCTGAGAATCTGGTTGAGGGTCTGTTCGCGTTCGTCGTGCCCGCCGCCAAGGCCTGCACCACGGACACGGCCGACGGCATCGATTTCGTCGATGAACAGAATTGCCGGGGCGGCATCTTTGGCAGTCTTGAACAGGTCCCGCACCCGTGAGGCCCCGACGCCGACGAACATTTGGATGAACTCACTGCCCGAGATCGAGAAAAACGGCACCCCTGCCTCGCCGGCGGTGGCCCGGGCGAGCAAGGTCTTGCCCGTGCCCGGTGGGCCCATCAGCAGCACCCCCTTGGGCACCCGACCGCCGAGCCGCTGGAACTTTTTGGGATCCTTGAGGAACTCGACGATCTCCTTGAGGTCCTCCTTCACGCCTTCCAAGCCGGCGACATCGGCAAAGGTGGCCTGTTTGTCATCCGGCGAGAACCGTTTCGCCGGTGATTTGGCAAAGCTGCCAAGAAAGCCCGAACCACCCATCGGGTCGCGGGCCCGGCGGAGCGACACCCAGAACGCGGCCATCAGCAGGAGGGGCACCAACAGATAGATGCCGAGCAAAACCCCGGTGCCATCAGTCGGCTGGCGGACGGTTGTACGGACGTTGTGCGCAAGCAGCAGGGTGTCGAGGCCGTCTCCTACCAGGTAACGGGACACTTCGACTGCGAACACGCTCGATTGCTCCCCTCCTGGAATCCGCTCCGCTACAGGTGGTTTCTTGAAGCTACCCCGGATGGTGTCGCCCACGATTTCGACGCTGCCGACGTTGTCGGCTTCGACCTCGCGGATGAACTGGTCATAGCTGATCGTCAGAGGGCCACCGGTCTGGCCGCGAAAAAAGACCGTGACGAACGCGACCCCGAGCAGCACCAGCAGAATGACGGCCGGCCCTCCGAAGGGTTTGCCGAACAGCTGCGGACCGGCGTTGGGGGGCGTGGGGCGTTTGGCCGGTCCCGGCGTCGGCACGGTGTTCATCAGGCAGTGGTCCTCTCGGAATGTTCCGGCATCAGCGTTGGGAAACGAAATTACGCAGCCCACGATTGTTTGCGGCGGGCCCTTGTAGTTTAGCAGGCTATAACCAGAACGGGACGTCCCCCAGGCCACGGCGATACTGGCACGCCGGGGGTGTGCTTTTTGGCCCCACTGGTAAAGGTGATGACCGTGACGAACTTGGCTCAGACCGCAACGCAGCCATCAATTAGGGGCCATGGGGTGGTGGCAATTATCCGTCGGAATGATCTGTTTCTGGCGATTCGTCGCGGCCCCACCTTGCGGGCCGGTGGCCAGGTCTGTTTTCCGGGCGGCCATATCGAGCCGGGCGAGGTCGACCACGAGGCTGTGGTCCGGGAATGTCAGGAAGAACTCGCCATCGGGGTGATGCCGCTGGCCCGGGTCTGGCAGAGTGTCACTGCCTGGGGAACCGCTTTGGCCTGGTGGACCGTGACGGTCACTGAGCCAATTGAGCCGGTGCCACACCCGGTC
>RFVE01000130.1 GCA_009922585.1 Planctomycetia bacterium | reverse complement strand
AACCTGGAGCAAGATGCACCGCACCAATTTCCCGGACGCTACCAGCAAGTTCTTCGTGCATCGCACCAGCCGCGGCTATTACGTGATGGTGTCCAACTCGAATCCTCGCAAGCGCGATCCGTTGACGCTTGCCATTAGCAAAGACGGGCTCGTCTTTACCAAACTCTTCTGGCTGATTGGCGGACGTCACGTCGACTATCCCCACATAATCGAACACGATGGGCATCTCCTGATCGCTTTCTCCGGTGCCAAGCAGACGATGGAAGTCATGAAGGTATCGCTGGACGAACTGGAGCGTCTGGAAATGCCGGAGTCAGTGGAACTGGACCAGCATCTTCCGCCAATCAAACAGACTCCTCAGCAACGGCCCTCGCACTGGATCGATCTTGGAGACGAAGGGAAAACGCTTTACGCCGTCGCGGATCTGGTCGTCCCTGAACTCGGCCAACGAACCTCGTTTTCACTGGCCACCGCCAGCGGCGCGGAGCGCGTTATAGTTGGAATCGATGAAAAAGGACGCCTCACTGCGCAGCTCTACAAGGAAACGGTGACCGGCCTGACGCTGGAGCCCGGCAGTCGTCATTCACTTCTGATTCGCCTTCACAGCCATAGCGAGAAGCCGGACGAACTGTTCGTCGGGCTCGGCGCCTCGGGACAAATTCCCGCCGAACCGGAAAACTGGACGCTATCCAACACAAAAGGCAGCAGCGCTGCCAATCTGTCCCGCGTTGTTCTGCAGAGTGACGCCGACGATTCCGCTGGATGCACAAATGTCCGTGTCGCCTCGGCTCGCGAAGCTCTCGCAAACGAAAAGTCGTTGCCAGGCAAGGCGAGTCCTCGCGAAAGTAGTGGCACGCGGCGCGCGCCGGCTACAACTGTGTCCGTCGGATCGATCGATCGCGTGGATGCCCCGCCGAACATTGTGCTGATTGTCATCGACGATCTCGGCTACGGCGACCTTGGGTGCTACGGCAGCAAGGTCCACCAGACGCCCAACATTGACGCGCTCGCCAACGCCGGGCTTCGGCTCACCGATTTCCACACCAACGCTCCGGTATGCAGTCCGACGCGCGCCGCCTTGATGACCGGTCAGTATCAGCAACGAAGTGGCATCGAGTCCGCGATTGGTTTCGTGACAGACGAGGGAGTGTCCATGGAGAAAGTCACTATCGCAGAACTTCTCCGAAAACGGGGTTACACCAGCGGAATCATAGGAAAATGGCACTTGGGTTGGGTGGGCGCCTACGGACCGAATGACCAGGGATTTGACATCAGCTACTGCTCGAACAACTCCCCGGATTATCATTCCCACGTTTCCCGCAACGGTAAGGTCGATTGGTATAAGAACCATGAATTGCATAAGGAGAATGGATACCTGACAGACCTGGTAACACGTCATTCAAATACGTTTATCGAGCAGAACAGGGAAAAGCCCTTCTTCCTGTTTGTATCCCATCTGGCCTTGCACTTCCCGTATCAAGGGCCGTCGGACCCTCCATTCCGGACCGAGGGGAAACTCTGGCACGGCAAAGAACGGATTCGTGGGAAAATGCAACCAGACAGTAAATACGGTCCGCTGCCGCCGGAACAATATCAACGTGCTTATCGGGACATGCTGGAAGCAGTCGACGCGAGTGTGGGTTCGATTGTGGCAACGCTGGATCGCCTGGAACTCCGTAAAAACACATTGATTGTGATCACGTCTGACAATGGCGCTTATTCATGGGTGGGCAGCAATGGCATCTATCGGGGGCAGAAGGGCGATCTTTTTGAAGGGGGACACCGTGTGCCTGCGGTGTTCAATTGGCCGGGTCACATATCAGAGGGCGTGGTCGATGATTCAACGACCATGACCATGGATCTGGCGCCAACATTTGCTGCTCTTGCCGGCCCGGAAGAGTCAGACAGCAAGCATTTTGATGGTGTCGACCTGAGCAAACTGCTTCTTGGCCAGGCGCCGGTTCCGGTGCGAACGCTGTTTTGGCGTTTCAACAATTCCTACACCAGCACGCATGCCAGATCGGTCCGCGAAGGGAAATGGAAATACGTGCTGGAGAAAGACGTTCCTTACCTGTTTGACCTCGAAAAGGATCCGGCGGAGGAACAAAACCTGGCATCCGATTATCCTGACCGCGTTCGAGACATGGACGACGCCTTTCTGGCATGGGAAAAGAAAGTCGCTCAAGGGGGGAGTGCGCAATGAATGTCAGAACAATTATTACTGCGGCCGCCGCTGCTTTTACCCTGACTGCCCTTTCCGCAAACGGAGACAATCCCGGACCGCCTGGTGAGAAACCAAACTTTGACGTGATTGTTCATGGCGCCACGCCGGCGGGAATTGCGGCCGCCATTTCCGTTGCGAGGCGTGACGCGACGACTTCTGTTGCGCTGGTAACACCATACAAGCGTGTCGGCGGGTTGATCACGAACGGGTTGACGCACCCGGACTTTCGGACGTTTGAGGCACGGACTGGATTGTTTCGGGAGTTCAATCAACGGGTCCTGCAGCATTACCGCAAACGCTTTGGAAACGATTCCCAGCAAGTGAAGGACAGTCTGTTCGGGACGCATGCCGGCCCGGAGGTGAATCACATTGTGTTCCGGCAGATGATCGACGAGTTGCCGGGGATCACCGTTCTGACGGAGCATCGGCTGAAGTCGGTTCAACACAGGGGACGCCGGATTCAGGCGATGACTCTGGCGACTTCCGATGGCGAAGTCATACTGCGGGGCAACTACTTTGTTGACGCGACTTACGAAGGCGATCTGATGGCGGGGGCCGGAGTGCCGTACCGCGTCGGTCGTGAAGGACGCGACGAATACGGAGAGTCGCTCGCTCCGGATCACGCGGACAAGCAGCTTCAGGGATATAACTTTCGCCTGACGATGACGGACCGCGCCGAGAATCGGGCTCCTGTACCCAAGCCTGATGGCTACCGACGTGAAGACTATCTCGCTCTGCTGCCGTTGCTTGAGAACAAGGCGGTCAAACGCATTTTCGACCTGACCAGCGCGATCTACAAGCGACAGACGCCGAAGCTCCCCAACGGCAAATATGACATCAACGACGTGTCGCGCAGCATCGTCCGACTTTCGTTGCCGCATCTGAACAATGCTTGGCCGGACGGCGATGAGGCAACCCGGCGGCGAATCTTTGATGCTCACGTCCGGCACAACATCGGCATGCTCTACTTCCTGCAGCACGACAAGGCTGTGCCCGCGAAGTTCCAGCAGGAGGCTCGATCATGGGGGCTATGTCGCGGCGAGCTGACACACAATGGCCATCTGCCCGAGCAGCTTTACGTTCGTGAAGGCCGACGCATGGTGGGACGGTATGTCTTCACTCAGCGTGACACCGAACGTGCCCGTGACACGAACCACGCGCGAGCTGTGTTTCATACAGACGCCGTTGCCATGGGCGACTACGGTCCGAACTGTCATGGCACTGATCACGAAGGGCCGACGATCGGCGGCCGGCACACCGGCGAGTTCTACCAACGAGCGGCTCCGTACCAGATTCCCTACGGGACAATTCTGCCGAAGAACATTGACAACCTCGCCGTACCGGTGGCGTGTTCGTCGTCACACGTTGGCTTCTGTGCTCTACGACTGGAGCCGATCTGGATGTCGCTCGGGCAGGCCGCCGGTGAGGCAATTGGCCTCGCCTTGAAATCGGATGCACCGCTCCCCGAAATCAAACCAGCAGCCATTCGCGCAAGGCTTCACGGAACTGGAGTCGCAACGATCTACACTTCCGACGTACCGGAAGAATCCGACTACTTTGTCGCGGTCCAGTGGTGGGGAAGTCTCGGCGGCTTCATCGCACTCGACCGAACAACTGACGATGAGCCCGCCCCGTACGGCAAGTGGGGCAAACATCGCATCGGCCAGTACTTCGAAGCGTTTCCCGAACACGCCGTCGGGCTTGAAGAGCCACTGGATGAGCGTGTGCGATCAGCGTGGAAGGCAATCGCAAAGTCCAGCGACGCCGATCTGCAAGCGTTGACAAAGCTTCGCACGCGAGGCGACTTCATTCGAACTGCGTGGCGGCAAACCAGAGAGTGAGTATTCATCGAATGCATTATCGGCGATCGGATACGAACGCTTCAGCGTCTCGAAGCTCGATTTGTTCACGAGACCACTCTCACCTCGCTGCACCAGAAGGCTGGACGCTGTCCGGCACGAAGAGCTTTAGCGCGGCCAATCCGTCTCGCGTTGTTCTGCACAGTAACGCCGACGATTCCGCTGGATTTAGAAATATTCGCGTCGCGCCGACTCGCGAAGCTCTCGCAAGAGCGAAAGGGGAACTTACATGAGCCCAAATTCACCCACAAATTCTGCTAATGAGGCAAAAAAACGTTGTATCTTTCCGATCAGTGCTTTAACATGTTAGGCAAGAAGTCGTCTAGCCATTTCGTTGTTCCGTCTTCACGAGGGCCATCACATGCTTTCAACGAAATCATTTCCTGCGGAAGGAGGACTGGCTCAGCCGGGATTTGTTCTCGGCATTGCTGGTGGTCTCCGAAACTGTTTCCCCCCAGCCGTGCGCAGCACCGCAGTCTCTGGCGGAAGAATACACACCCAGCCTACTCGTGGCCGACCCCGGGCTTCAGTCAAGTTGTCTGCTGACCGCGGATTCACACTAATTGAATTGCTGGTTGTGATCGCCATCATTGGCGTGTTGGTCGGACTCTTGCTGCCGGCGGTGCAGCAGGCTCGCGAGGCGGCCCGAAGAAGTTCCTGCAAGGGTCTCACAGCAACGCGACCTCCAAATCCTCTTCTGTGCCCGAGCGGAACAGACATTTTGAGCAATCATTCGTCTGAGCTTTCAGATGGTTACTATACCACTCATTACCTCGGCAGCATGGGACCTACGGGACAGAATGTCGAAGCCGGCACAACGTACAGTGAACAGTCAACCTCGAATGGCGGTTTTGGGCGACAGGGGATCTTTTTCTGGGCCAAGAGCCGCAAGTTTCGGGAGGTCACCGATGGTCTGAGCAATACCATTGCCATCGGAGAAAACTCCTGGACGGCTCGGAATGGAAAATCTCCGCAGCGACGCGCCTGGACACGGGGTGGTCGTGCCGGGTACTGGATGGCATCGTGCAAGAATTTTCAACAGCCTATCAATTCCGACTATACGGCGCAGTTCAACGATCACAGCATGGGCAGTGATCATCCGGGTGGGGCTCAATTCGGGTTCGTTGACGGGTCGGTCCGGCTGCTGGTCGACACCATTGAATTCGGTGTTTACAAAGCAACCGCCAGCATGAACGGCGGCGAGACGAACGTCGCCGAATAACAACTGGGGCCGCACCATGCGACCAGTCCGCCGGATGGGTTACCATCGGCACGTTGATTTCTTCGGACCATCAACCATGCGAGCACTTCACACCTTCCTGTTCGGGCTGATCGTCGGTGTCAGCGGAGTTTTGCTGGCTGGCTGCGGCGGCCGTGGTGATCAACGGACCTCTCAGGTTGCTGGCGGAGTGACATACCAGGGCAAGCCGGTGCCTGCCGGCAGCATCCTGTTCAGCCCCGCAGCCCCCGGTGGGGGACCAGCTGGCTATGCCGATATCGTGGAGGGTCGCTACAACACGGCGGAAACCGGAAAGGGCGTCAGTGGCGGGGCCTACTCTGTCGTCATCAGCGGCTTTGATGGCAACGCCGCACCGGATGATGAAATGCCGCTGGGCCGGCAGCTCTTTCCCGAGTACGCGACCACTCTTGAAATTGCCCGTGACAGTGACGTCGTCCATGACTTTGCTGTTCCAAGCAGGGGCCGTTCATCAAGGTGATTGGGCCACTCGCTGTCGGCGACTGGCTACGGCACGTGTCGCTCGACAAGCAGCTTCCACATCTTCCGCAACTCTTCACCGCGGCTCCGGCCCGTCGCTGGTGAATCGGTGTCGGCCGCCGCCTCGGCAACGCTCACGGCCAGCTGTTGATGATCGAGGCGGCCTGCCAGCAGCGCCGCCAAGCCTTCGCCCCAGACTTTTGCCAGCCGCTCGCTGAGCGGCTCGTGAACCGCGGCGTCATAGGAATGGAAAAAGCCCTTGGTGGCGAAATACTGCGCTGCCGGAATCACCGGGTCGGGATCGGTCACCTTGAGGTCGTTGAAAAAGCTCACCAGATGCTGGTGTTGAACGAGAGTCCGCACCAGCAGATCGGCGTCCAATTGAGCCACCGCGATCCCTTGTCGTTTCGCGAGGCTGGCGGCGAACCCGGCGGCCTCGCCGGTCTGCAGAAACACCGGTTCGAGGCGGATGGCACCCCAGGCGATGTGGGTCGCAGACAGACAGACCGGAACCAGCAGGTTGTCGAGCTCCTGCGGCACCAGCGAGCGGTACGGAATCTGTGAGGGGCGGGACTGCTCGGTCAGGATCAGCTTGCCGTCGTACCGGAATCCGGGGCGGTTGTCGGTGGTGCAGGAGTGCGAATCCATGTACCAGTCGGTGATGGCGATGCTGTCCGGGTGAATCGGCGTTCGGCCATGGCCGGCCGCCAGGCTGCCGTCGTGCTCGGTCAGGACGTGTCGGCCGACGATGCGGCGGGTCTCCCGGACATACATCTCATAGGGCACATGGCCGTTGTCGGCGTACTCGTCTTTGGGCAGCCCCCACATCTGGAAGTTCCTGCGTCGCTCAAGCGGAATCGATTCATCGTGCTGCAGGAACCACATCAGGCCCAGCCCAAACTCAAGGTGTTGCCGCGTGATCCGGTCGCGGGTCTCCCAGTCACCATCAGGGTAGTCATGATTTTTCCCCGGCAGAATGGGGCTGTTGACGTGTGACTTGTGGTTTGGGCCGTTGGGTTTAGCGATGTACTTGCGGTGATAGTTGACGTACTGTTCGCGGTCGTAGGCCACCGGTTTTGGAATGGGGATCCGATTGGCCGGATCAGACGTCACGCAGAAGCGATAGTTGTAGGCCTGAACCGCACCATCGGCGGTGAAGGGACTGGCGGGGTCGATGCTCCCCTGGCGTCCTCCGTAGCTGCGGATGTTCAGCCCCTGACGCTTCACGCTCGCTGGTGGGGAATGGTCG
>RFVE01000129.1 GCA_009922585.1 Planctomycetia bacterium | reverse complement strand
CCGTCGAACCCGACGCGTTTGAGACCTACCTCGATGTCAGGAACTTCACTGACTCATGGCGGCTGCCGGGTGACCCCACTCCCTACTGGGCCGCGGCAGGCTGGGAACCAAGAAAGCCCGGCCCGTTCACCGCCAATTTCAGCACCAGGATCTATCCAGCGGAACGGCCACCGCCTCCGGAAAAACCAACGGCTCGACGAGTCGGCAACAGTCTCGACTAGTTGAGTCACACGACAAATTCCAGGCATACCCTCGGGTGCTCCGGGGCATCAGCACCGAGTCGAAACCGTAAAAATCTGCTTTTCGTGCGGGAGTTCCGCTGTCGCCTCAGCCCGCCCAGGGCGGAATGTCACCCGCGGCGACCCGCCGGTTGTGCTGTTCAAGCAGCGATCGCAATGAGCCCAAGCGAGAGGGTGCCGGCCGAGCCAATGCGTACCGTCCGGCATCAAGCAGCAGGGCATCGGCAGGAATTGCCGGGAGCGGTGACTGGTACACGTCTGTCACCCGAAGCTGCGGCCTTCCGCCTGCCCCCGGCGGCAGCGACTGAATCACGACCTGCCAGGTTCCCGTCGCTGGATCGTTAAGCTGGGTCACATGCGTGGCCGGAGCGCCGGGGTTTTGCTCGTGAAAAGCCATGAGAGAGGGTAGTAGCTGGTCACTGTGCTGATTGATGTAGTGCTGCACTGCTGGCCGCCATTCCGGTGGCAGCCCGTTGGCTTTCACGATCGGGATGCCGCCAAGACGCCGACATAGTTCACTCTGGGTGGGCGTCCAGTTGTCGCGTGGCAGAAGCACCAACAGCTGCCTGGTAGGGTGTCGCTCCGCCTGCAGTCTGAGCTGCTCCCGCAGAACGGGCTCGGCCTGCGACCAGGGAACGTGCGCATCCCAGGGCGTGAACTCAAGTGGCAGACAGACCGCCTCAAGCTGGCTGATTGGGGCTGCCTCGAGGGCTGCTAACGCCATGTCCGGAATAGCCGCAGAATACCGGCGGTGTAAATAGCGGAGTGCTAAGAGTAGCAGCAGAGTACTGCCGGTCTCACCGGCCAGCCACACCAGCCGCGACCAATCGATTTGCGGGCTACAGTGCCTCATAAGGGCAAGGCTGTCCGGAATCCAGCGGACCGGTGGAAATGGATTCCACTGCATTCCATGTACACAGACTTGCAGCAGTGAATCGGTCGCGTTGAGGCAGCGAACGTTGATGCCATGAAACTCCAACTGCTCTGACCCCGCCCAGAAGGCTGCGTTTGCCGCGGGCCGGTCACGGCAGTGGGGCAATACATGCCAGTGCAGGTCGTACTCAAAGCCGAGCTCATCCTGAAAGGTGTGGCCGTGCTGGAAGTCACGTAACGTGGCGATATCAGTCGGCGGGAGACGAAGTGGGGTGAGGATTTCAAATGCCTTGCCAAGATCATGCGTCGGGATGAGAAAATCGATATCAGCCATCGCCCGGAGCCCTGACCGGTAAGCCTGCGACTGGATGAGCGCGGCCCCCTTGAGAATGAGTACTGGAATCCCATTGGCCTGCATTTCAGCCATCCGGGCAGCCGCCCGGTGGAACAGCAGATTATTTGTGTAAAACGTCTTGCGGCTGTTACCCCGAAAAAAGCCCAGCAGCTGATGCTGAGGATCCCACTCCTCAAGTCTCTCGGCGAGAAAAGGGTAGAGTCGATAAAAACTGTCGTCGAGGTTCTTAAGATCAACTGAGTCAAACCATGCTTGCATCATCTCCAAGCTGCCATCAGGGTGGCAGATCACGTCAAGCAGCGCTGCATGGCGGTCATTCAGCGGCGGCTCATAGGCCGCAAACTCTGGCTGCTGGTCAAGAAATTCACCGGCTGTGGTCATCCAATGCCTCATCGGTTCGACAACAGGAGCATACCCGCTCTGCATGAAACCGCCTGCCGTTATCAGCGTCATCATTCCAGTCCACAACGGCAGCCGTTATCTGGCTGCTGCCATTGAGAGTGTGCTGGCTCAGACAAATTCAGCCAGTGAATTGCTCGTGGTGGATGACGGCTCGACGGACAACAGCCAACAGGTGGCAGCCGACTACGGCGACCGGGTGACCCGCCTGAGCCTGCCGCACCGGGGACCGGCTGCCGCCCGGAACGCTGGGGTGCAGCAGGCACGTGGCAACTGGCTGGCATTCCTCGACGCCGACGACCTCTGGCTCCCTGAGCGGCTCGCCTGCCAACTACCCGTGGCGGCCGCCGATCCGACTGCCGCCGTGACGGGCGGCTGGGAAAACTTTCTCAGCCCAGACGTTGAACCTGCAACGAGCCGAACCAGCCTGTTTGCGGCAGGATTACAGACTGCTCCGATTGCCGGCACGTTGCTGATCGCAAAAAACCGTTTCCTCGACGTCGGCTTTTTCGATGAGTCGCTCTGGGCCGGCGAGTTCATTGACTGGGTACTCCGTGCCCGGCAAGCAGGTGTTCAATTCTCTGCTGTGCCTGAGCTCATCCTCAGGCGACGCATTCATGCGACCAATCACACCCGCCAAAAGTCCATGCGGAACCGATCGTTTTTCGATCTGATCCGCAAACATCACGAGAGCACCGCCAGCCCAGCAGAGGGTTCGACCCCGTGAAAATCCTTGGCATCTCCCCAGGCCATGACACGGCCGCCTGCCTGCTGGTTGACGGCAGACTCATCGCCGACGCCGCCGAAGAGCGATTCAGTAGGGTCAAGCATGACTCCCACTTTCCTGTCGGTGCCATTGCGTACTGCCTCCAGGCTGGTGGACTTGCCAGTACCGATCTTGACTTCATTGCCATCGGGGGCCGCTTCCTCCCGGTCGGGCTTGAGCGGTTCTTCGGAATCACGCCTGAACAGGCCGCGACGCTGGCGGCCATGCGACCGCTCGAAGTCAAAGCTCGGAACCTGTTGATGAAGGCCGGCCCAAACCTTCTGCCGCTCGATACGCCCAGGTTTCCGCTGCGTCCCGACTGCCGTTTTGTCGGCGTCGACCATCACCGCGGTCATGCTGCAGCCGCCTACTTCAGCCAAGCGAGTCGCGACCCCTGGCTGGTTCTCACACTCGATGGCATTGGAGATGACGTCGCCGCCAGCGTTTGGCGAGCAATAGACGATGACCTTGAGCCGATCACCCAGTGGGGCCGAGAAGCGTCACTCGGCTGGTTTTATGGAAATGTCACTGAAGCGCTCGGCTGGCAGCACGGTGATGGTGAGGGAACGACAATGGGGCTGGCACCGTACGGTGATGCCACGCTGGTCGGGGACCGGCTCGATCGCTTCGCCCCGGTCTTTTCCGCCGGCACGCTCACTCAGCCCCATGAATACGGCCACGCCTCCTTCTTCAATGACCATGGCAACTACCACTGGCATTTTCCCGAAGCTGCCGCCATTCGTGGCGTTGTCAACGACTGCGGCGCGGCAAACGTCGCCGCCCGGGCCCAGCAGATCGTCGAGGAGCAGGTTCTCGGCCTCGTGCGGCATTTCTGCCAGCAGCTGGGGCTGCAACGCCTCGCCTGCGGAGGCGGACTGTTCCTCAACGTCAAGCTCAATCAACGGTTGCGGGAAGAGGCTGGGCTCGACCAACTCTGGGTCTTTCCCAACCCGGGTGACGCCGGGCTGGCGGTCGGAGCGGCCCTTGCCGCCTGGCACGACCAGGCCCGCCCGGGCGGGCATCTTCAGCTTGAACATCTCTCGTTCGGCCCCGCATTCTCGGCTGAAACAATTCGGCAACTGCTCGACGAGCGGGGATTGGCCTACTGCGAGGCGGCGGACCCCGCCGAGGCTGCGGCCGAGCATCTTGCGGCCAACCGAATCGTTGGCTGGTTTCAAGGACGCATGGAGGCAGGTCCGCGGGCACTCGGCAACCGCTGCATCCTGATGAGCGCTAACCGGGCGGAGAACAAGGATCTGCTCAACGCCCGCGTGAAGTTTCGGCAGCCGTTTCGGCCGTTCTGCCCGGCCCTGCTGGCAGAGCGGAAGGACGACTACCTTGTTGATGCCGGGGACGAGCCGTTCATGATCACCGCCTTTGCCGCCACGCCGGAGGCCCGGCAGCGGGTGCCAGCGGTCGTCCATGCCGACGGCACCCTTCGGCCCCAGACCGTGCGGCAGGAAAGCCAGCCGCTGTTTCATGCATTGATCAGTGCGTTTGCTGAGCGGACAGGCGAAGCCCTCGTGCTCAGCACGTCCTTTAATGTCCGGGGCGAGCCAATCGTCTGCACGCCCCGCGATGCCCTGCGGTGCTTTTTCGATACCGGCCTCGACGTGCTGGTCATTGGGCCGTTTGTGCTGAAAAAGCCCGTGCCCCCGAGCCGTCCAAAAGCCGACTGAACGCCTCCGGGATGGCAGCTGGGTCGTTCGCGGTATCAACCGCGTACACCGGGCAGTCTGCCCCCAGCCGCATAAGTTTCTCGGCATGCTGCCGTAGGGGACCGGGAGCGCCTTGGCTGGTCACCATGAATAGGGCGTGAAACAGTTCGCCTCGGCTGGCAGGGATGAACGAAACTGCCGCCGCCCCCCGCCGACGGGGCAGCAGCAGCGCCGTCAGCCGCCCTCCCCGCAGCCGTTCCTCGGGCAGCGTCTCCCGCAGATTCAGTTCGTGTTTGGTCTCCCCGAACTCGCAGGAAGTGAATCGCGCACCGCCGACGAGCGTGGCAAACCTTTCCGCCATGTCAGCCCGCAACCGAGCCGAACCGTAAAGCGGTTCCACAACGCCGGTCTCACTCTGAACGAGAATGAAGTCATCTCCTGCGTAGTCCCAGCCAGCCTGACTACAGGCAACTGCCGCCGTCGTCTTCCCGACTCCCCCAGGGCCAGCCAGCAACAGCATCTGGCCACCAAGACCGACAGCCGCGGCATGGCAGACGGTCCAGGGGCTGTCGCGGACCGCCGCGTTGAGAAGCGGACAGGCCGGCCGGCTCAGCTCCCAGGCCGGTGCCCGCCCTCGAGGCAGCCAGACCAGTCCCCGCCGAGTTCGGTGCTCGTAGAGCGTAAGAACCGGAAGCGGGCCGGCTGCCCAGACCATCAGGACCTCGGCATCGGCATAGACTCGCCCCTGATCGACCGAGGTGGGCACCATTTCGCCGTAATCGAAATCTCCGCCAGCGAGCAGGGTGAGATCGATCGAACCCCAGGTCGACCGCCGTGGTAGAAAGGCCGCTGCATACTCTTCCGCCCCGGCCGCATCCCTATAATGAAGCGAAACGGCGAGGCCGCCGCTGGCAACCTGAAGGCAGCCCCTCCGGGCTCTTTCTGCCCGGTCAAGGCAGCGGGCTACGCGCCGCCGGAGGCGGCTGGTGCTGCTTTCCGCGGTCACGAAAATCTCTTTTGGCGTTGATTCCTCGTCCATGCCAGTCCGTCCACAGACCAGTGTGATCATCGCCGTGAAAAATGGCGAGCAGTTCGTCCAATCCGCGGTCGATTCGGTACTCAGCCAACTTGAAACAGCAGATGAACTGTTGGTGGTGGACGACGGGTCAACCGATGCCACCCGCAGCCGGCTGCCGCAGGCCGACAAGCGGCTGCGTCTTCTTACCGGTGCGGGGCTGGGGCCGTCTGCGGCTCGAAATATCGGCCTCGCTGCGGCTCAGGGTGACTTCATTGCCATGCTTGATCATGACGACCTCTGGCCGGCAGGCCGGCATCGGGCGCTACGCGATCTGCTCGTCACCAATCCCCAGTTTGATGCCGCTGCCGGCTGGATTGACGTGCAGGTGGAACCGGGCGGCACGTTGGCCCACTGCGAAGCCTTTCAGGGCCGCCACGGGCCCAGCCTGCCGTGGAGCTGCCTCTACCGCCGGCAGCTCATTGAACAGGTTGGCGGCTTTGATGAGAGCCTCCGGTACGGTGAGGACAGCGACTACCACGCCCGCCTCTGCGAGGCCGGCATGCGGCTGGGCCTCAGCCCTGCCTGTTCACTGATCTATCGGCGGCATGCGGGGAATGCCACAAACCGAATGCCCGACCATGGCAATCGAGCCCTGGCACTGGTCCGCCGCCGGTTTGATCGCCGTCCGCCTCGACCGGACGCAGCCCCCAAGTCGGTGAATTGACGCAGGGTTGCAATGGGCCAAAAATACGGTTTCTCAAACATCTCGCAACCGCCTGTGCCCACCGAGCAGGCTCCACCAGCCCCTTGAGAGGTTTGCATGCACACCAAGGTTCGCATCAATCATGGGCCAGTCGTCTGCGAGCAGCACGCCGACGAGGTGATCGCCATCAACCTTGAGACAGGTGCCTACTACAGCCTGCAGGGTCCGGCTTGCCGACTCTGGTCGCTGATTGAGGCCGATGCGCACGTAGGCGACATCATCGATTCATTCACCGCAGTGCATACCGGTCCCGCGGACAAAATCGCAGCCGCCGTACACGAGTTCCTGCGGCAGCTTGAAGCTGATCAGCTGATCGTGCCTGACGCTGCTACCGGCAAACCACCGGCACCTGCGGTCGCTGAATCCGCTGCAACACCCGTCCCGCAGTTTGAGCTCCAGAAATATTCTGACATGGAAGAACTACTGCGGCTTGACCCCGTCCATGACGTTGGTGGCGGGGGCTGGCCCGAACCAGCCACCGCGGGCGGGGAATGAGCGGAGCCACTCCATTCGGTTCCCGGCCCACACGGGTTGTCCATGTGATCGACCAGCTGCGGCCCGGTGGTCCGCTGCAGGCAGTGATCGGGTTTTGTCGGCAGCAGCCGATCGCAGCCACGAGCCAGCACCGAATCATCTCGTTGCTTCCGCCCGACGCACGGGCGGTCGCAGCTGCTGAGCAGACCGGTAGCGCCGTTGCGGCACGGCCCAACCAGGCGATGCTCCAGCAGGAGTTCACGGCCGCAGACATCGTGCAGGTCCACTTCTGGAACAACCCGACAATCCACGCCTGGATGTCGACTAACCTACCCGCCATGCGGGTTCTCATCTGGTGCCATGTCAACGGCCAGCATGGTCCCCATGTGCTGCCCCGCTCCCTCTTCGCGTTTGCTGACATGGTGGCCGCCACCTCACCGGCCAGCCTTGAATTACCCGCGTTTCAGGAGGCATCTGCAGACCGCAAGTTGGCCATTCCCGCGGGAGCTGATTTCTCACGGCTGGCCGGGCTCCG
>RFVE01000128.1 GCA_009922585.1 Planctomycetia bacterium | reverse complement strand
CAGTGCTTTGGCATAAAACTGTGGTCCCTGTGTCGGATCGACCTTGCCCCAGTCGGTGTTGGCCTCGATGTCCTCCTCCAGCGGCCGGCCCAGCCAGTTGATGTCGACCGTCGCATAGCCCTGGCTGGCGAAATAGACACCACGCCCGCGCTCAGCCCGCTGACCACCGCCATGGCTCCAAACGAATGCCGCGTTCTTCTTGCCATTGGCGGGAAATGAATAGTAGGCCGCGATCCGGGCCTGACTTCCCTTGAACGTGCCCACGGTGAACAGGACATACCGGCTGACCACCCCATCAGCCTGCCACTCCTTCACCACCTCGATGTCGAGCGGCTCCTTGCGGGCGTCATAGTCTTTCCAGAGGTCGGTGACCGTCTGCGGAACGGCTCCTGGGGCATACGG
The DNA here is from genome assembly GCA_009922585.1 of Planctomycetia bacterium. Lineage (GTDB taxonomy): Bacteria > Planctomycetota > Planctomycetia > Pirellulales > UBA1268 > UBA1268. Next base: position 6,738 of record RFVE01000128.1, on the reverse strand, counting down.
AGTGAAGGTTTCCGCACCAGCAGAGGCGGCACAGTGGACGAGTGTCAGAACAGACAAGCCCACCAACCGAGAGACCCGCCAATCAAATTGTTTCATTCTGCCCCTCGCTTGCATCCCGCATGCTCCAATCTCACAACAATCATTATTCACTTGCCATCTTCCAACCGTAACGACACCAGGAATTTAACCAGCGCATCGATCTGCTCGACATCGAGTGTTTGCGTGATGTCGATCATTTGGTTTGCTTTTTCATAGCCCTGCACAATCGCCGCCTGCGGCTTGAGAATTGATTCTCGAATGTAGGCCTCGTCCGCCACCACCTCCTCGCTGCGACCGTTTCGGGTCACGACCCGAGGACCGGACCAGAGCTCATTAAAACTCGGCCCAATCCGCTTGCCGCCGTCGAGCGTGTGGCAGGCCATGCAATGAATCGCATAGAGCAGCCGGCCGTTAGTGGTTGGCTGCTGCCGCGCAAAGGTCTCTGCCGTGTGCGGCAGCGAGAGCCGGATCTGCGCCCATGATTCCTCGGCGGGAATCTCAATCACACCCGGACGAACAACCTGCACCCCATCGCTGACTGCGATGCCTGTCGTCGCTTTCGGATCGAGACAGTAAAAACGCGGGGCGTCTCCAACGCTGGCAAAACTGAGTTCGACCGTCACCTGATCACGCCCAAACGAAAGAACCCGTTGCTCGATCGGCACACCATCAACACGAAACTGAAAAGTCGGAATGCCGGTCGCTACCTCACGACGATACCCATCGAACTCGATTGTCATCGGCTCCTGATCGGCCGCTCCAATTCGCAATGGTGACTCGGCTGTTCCCACCGATCGCTTGGTGCCGAGGATCGGCAGCCTCCCTCCACCACGGCCAGTCGCCTCTGGACGAAAATCGAGGAATCCCCCAAACCAGACAAAGGCAAGCCGGCACGCCACGGGGTCGAAGACATAGCTGAACCCGCCCGGCATGCCGACAGCAATGCTACGTGGCAGCCCCTGCGTGCTACACCGCTGAACGATTGCGCGGTCCTGCACAAGAATGTCAAACTTTTGGCTCTGGGCAGTATCTCCCATCAGAACCGCTAGCAGCCCGGCCACAACCAAACCCCTCGGCTTCATTGCCGCACCTCGTTGACCGTATAGAAAGCAAAGTTGTTCTGAAGCGGCGTTCCATCAATCGTCTGAAGCAACCCAAGGTCGATTTCGTAGACATGCCCTTGATCAACCGCAACAGGCAGATGCAACGTCAGCCCGTCGGACGTGAGTTGAGGTTTGTTGACTAGTAGCTGACGCACATCCTGACGGTCAGAACCGTACTCGGCCCAATAGAGATAATGAAACCGTTTGATGCTAATGGCCGCCTCGTCCAATGCTGCCTGATCAACCGGTGCGGTAAAATCGACGGCGAAGCCGGTGCGAGTCAGTCGAATGCGGTGCATTTCAAAGGGATTCGTCTGGCCGTCATAGCTGATGACTTCGATCATCGGATTCCCCGTTGTCCAGCCCCGACCAACCGAACCAACCCAAAGCCGGCCGTCCGGATCGAAGCAGGTGGAATACGACGCACTGGCCAATGGTCGAATGAACGGGAAGACGGCCCCTTGGTAGACCCCGTTGACCTTTTCAAGGGCCACCCGCACGATTGCTCGGTGCGAGATATCGGCAATGAATGCCTGCCCACCGAATGGCCCAAAGCCGACCTCGGGAGCAAACGACGGGTTGCCAGGTGAATTTGTCAGGTCACCATGTACTAACCAGACCGCCGGCGGCTTCCGCTGAGCCCGGTACTGCTCCTCATCAAGCGGCGGCACCTTCGCCACCGTCACCCCGACTGTTCTGTGGTCGAGTTCGGCTGGTGTCAGGCCATACTCCGGCCGGTCCCAGAGTGCAGCAGGGTGGCCGAGGAAGTCTCCCTCTTCGACGTGACCGAGATAGGAAGACGCGACCCAGTCACCCTGATTGTCGGTAACGAACAGTTCATCAGCGGCATTCATGCCAATACCTGCCGGCGAACGCAGTCCGCAGGCAAATGGAGTGAGTTGGCCGGTGGCATCGACTTTCATCACCCAGCCCCGGTAGCCAAGAGGAGATGACATCTGGCCCGTCTTTGACTCCTTCGCTTCATGATGCCCTGATGCTGCCAGTCCGGTCGAGAAAAAAAGTTCGCCTGCCGCATTCATGACTGGCCCATAGGCGAACTCGTGATAGCTGCCAGTAAACCGAAAACTGTCCGCAACTGAGCGATAGACCTCAGCCACTCCATCGCTGTCCGCATCTTCAAGAAGTGTGCATTCCGGCTTCTGCATGGTGTACACATCACGCCCATTCTGGGCGACCCGTACGCCGAGCGTCTCATGAAGACCGTCGGCAAACAGATTCCACTCATCGCCCTGCCACCGCCAAATACCACCTGTTCGCGTTGAAACAAATAACGTGCCGTCAGGAGCGAAGCTGAATGCGGTTGGCTCGAACAAATACGGCTTTTCAACGACTGGTCCGGCAACGCGAGCCACGGAATAGCCAGCCGGAATGGTCCGGCCGGTGGGCCGCCGAGCCAGCCTGAGGGTGAACGCGGCCTGACCTGGCTTGAGAAACTCGAGTTGATTCCGCTGGGCCTGTTGCCCATTGGTTTTCACGCTGCGGTAGTGCGTTTGCTCAAGCCAGTAGGTCAAAACCTCACGGCTCTCGGCTGGATGGCTAATCTGAAATTCGAGTGTCTGTTGGAGCAGTGATGGAGCGTCCACCGACTCAGTGACAGTCCAGTGCCGCCCCCGCTCTTTGTCCGTCAGCCGGTAACGAAACTGCACCTGCTGGTTAACGACCTCATAGCCAAGCCATTCAAAATCAAAGCGAATTCGTCCCACATCGATTTTCCAGGGCTGATTTCGAATGTGGAAGGGGATGCCAGCCGCCTGATTCAGGGTGAACTGCCCTGCCGCATCAAGCCAGCCGAGGGGTCCTTCCCAGACGGCCTCCAGTCGAAACTGGTTGGGGTCGTAGCTGAAGCAGATTCCGTTTGGCTGGGCGACAGCCACTAGCGGGAGTGCGGCACTTGGCTGTGGAACCTCCTGCACGATGACGTGGTCCGTCGCCATCACCGGGGCTCCGAGGTCACTGGCCCGCCGTGAACTGAGGTAGGCGATGAGGTCGTAGAACTCTTGGGGCCCTGAAAGTTGATCGGCCAGGCCTGCGGGCATTGCCGAAACAGTTGGCTCCATCTCCTCGATGTCGGCCCGGGCAATCGTCAGTCTATTTCCTGTGTCTGAATCGATGAGGACGACAGCATCGGGATGCTCTGACACCACTACCCCACGGGCAACCTTACCGGCCTGCGTCAGAATCACTACTGCTTCATAGCCCTTGGCAATCACTCGACTTGGATAAAGAATCGATTCAACAAGTTCATATGGCTTGAGTCGGTCGCCAACTGTTGAGTGGTCTGGCCCAATTGTTCGCTGACCGTCCTTGCCAGCCTCCAGCGTGGCAACGTGGCACTTCACGCAGCCGAGCTTGCTCCGCTGAAAAATCTCTTCCCCACGCTTCGCATCCCCACGCTCAAGGCAGATGCTGGCGACCGCTGACATTTCCTGCTGCTGAAGCTCGGCAGTGAGTCCCCCCGCCGACGCGGCAGCCCCTTCAGCGGCGGCAACTGGGGCGTTCCACTCTCCCGGGGATGCAGACAACCACCAGCAGCAGAGACACAACAGCCCAACTTTCAATCTCAAAAATCCCAAGCCCATCATCGCTTTTGCCCCTTCATCGACTGCTCTTAGGTTCAATGCATGCTTTGGGGGAACACTCAACTGACCTGCTGGAGCCTTTTCGCCGGCACGAAAGACAGCCGCAATTTTAGGCATCGCAGTGAGTGGCGAATGTTTCTGACTGCCGGCTTCACAGCAACGTCACCGAATGTGCCAAACATAAAATACAGTCGCAGCAGATGTAGCCACTGCTGGCTGCCTGGTGGTAAAGCTGTCGTCAAAGTTGTGGTATCTCAGTGGACAACCAGTGAAGGGCCGGGGTGGTGGACGCTGGAACATCCAGGGCCACCACAGCGGACCGCAATTTTTTAACCGCTGCTGCTGCCGCGTCGATCGCAAGTGGCCCCTCGACCACTGTCCGGGCAACCGCGAGCGCCTGCTTCAGCTTCGTCAAGTTGCGACCACCTGCCGCAGCCTGCCTCACCGCGTTTTCAGCCACACTGATCAGGGAGTGCAGACCTGGTCGATAGGCATAGCCATCTTTCAGTACACCTGAAACTGGCTGGCCAAGCCGAAGTTTCTGCATGTCAGGAATCGGCTCACTCGTCTGCAAGAAATTATTTTCATCAATCAGACAGAAGATCGCGTGGGCCATACCCGGTGGGGCAATTGCATCAACTCGCCCATCACCGAGCGTCACATCGGCCTGAAACCACTCCTCTGTTTTCCCCGGATTAGTGGTGTAGAGCAGGAAGGCTTTTTTCACGGCAGTCTGTTGCGGCCCCACCTCAAAGGTCGCCCAGATCGAACTTCCGTCCTGTCCCCGCTCAATGATTGCCGGCACGGCATCCTGCCCAGGCAGGCCGCCGCGGGCGTAGGCGGCGTTCCTATAGGGCTGGCCGGCGTCCTGCTGTTCAAGCCAGGCGTCAAGCTCTACCAGCATTCGTTCAGCCACCTGCCGTTCCTGTGCCCTGAGGTTCTTTGCCTCGCCGAGATCATCCCAGCCACCCTCAGCGTTGATCAGTCGAAAGAGTTGGACGGCGGGTGCAGGGTTGTCCCCCACTGCAGTGTTCTTCAAGAGCTTCCAGGGCCCCTGCCTGATCGTCGAGAAGGCTCCACGCAGCACGGGGTAGTGGAAAAAAACCGTGTCGCGCACGCGTCCGTCGGCCTGACGAACCAAATCCTCTTGCCCGGTGAGCACGGGCAGTAGATTGCAGCCATCGATGTCAAGTGCTGCGGTGGCATCCGTCCCAGCCATGGCAGCAAACGTTGGGAAGAGGTCGATAAGATTGACCACCGTTGTGCGGTTAATGCTGCGCGGCTTGATTCCCGGCCCGACAACAATGAAGGGAATTCGACAGCCGCCCTCATAGGCCCAGCCCTTGCCTTCCCGGAGCGGCGAGTTATCGGTCACCTTCTCAAACTGCAACTTGCCGTCCTCGCCTGGCCAGTTCCTGAGTTGTTGGGACCCACCATTATCAGAACTGATGACAACGTAGGTATTGTCCATCAGCGGGTGTCCGGGGTTTCTTGGGTCATCAAGCTGCTCAAGCTCGGTCACCACCTGCCCAATGATCCAGTCAACCGAATCAACCATGCTGGCATAGTAGGGATTGAGTTGACCGGGCTTATCTGGATCGGCAATGGATCCCTGGTCTTTTGGGAAGGGAATGCCAAGCTTCTGGCAATAGTGGGCGAGCCGCTTCTTATCCCGCGTCATCACTGGTCCATGGACCAGATTTGGGCAGAGGTTCAGAAAAAACGGTTTCTTTCCCTGCTCGGCCTGTTTCCGAATCCACCTCGTCGAGAGATCGACCATGCTGTCATACGGCCGCTCATCATCGAGCAGCGGAAACCGCGAGTCGTTGAAGGCCTGCCGCAGGCGATGCCTCGGCTGCGCAAAGAGCCCCGATGTATTTGCCTGCTTGGGGTCTGATTCGTCCCACAGACTAGGATCATTGTACTTTTTGTTTTCATCGAACGAAAAACCAAAGCCCGCCTGCAGTGGCGACGGCACTCCGCTTGGGCCATCGAGATGCCATTTGCCAATATGGGCAGTCTCATAGCCGGCATTCGCAAGTACCCGGGGAATCGTCGGCTTGCCCGGCATGAGCCGACCCACATAGTAGGGATCGAGCAATTTGGCATCAGCCCGCCGGGGCCGCGGCACCTGGCAGCCCATGTTGACGTGATAGACACCGTTGTGTGGCGTGTACTGCCCAGTCATAAAAGCTGCACGAGACGGCGCGCAGGTCATGGCTGGAGAGTACGCCTGCAAAAACCGCATGCCCCGACTCGCCAGTCGGTCGAGGTTGGGCGTCTCGTAGAGGGGTTCGTCGTCGTGACAGTCTTGGTAATAGCAGACCACATCCTGCCAGCCGAGGTCATCGACCATGATGTGAACAATGTTGGGCTGTTCGGGCGGAGCTGCTTCTGCGAGCCAACCGTTCACGATGGCCAACACACCAACCGAACAGACGTACCGCAAAACCGGCAACCGGCACCACCAGGACTTTTGCTTGCTATTCACTTCAGCTTCCTTCAGATTTTTTCAGCCAGTTGTCATCTATCGACAGAAAGTATGACAGTTCGACCATACGCAGCGTTTCACGGCTCCCCAGCAAATAGGGCAGCCGACTCCACAGGAGTGGCCAGTTCTTTGAACAGACCGCGAAATTTGGCTGTAAGCTGGACCTGCAGCACTTCACACTGCGGGTGTTTCGCTAGGCTCTCCCTCTCATCCGGATCAGCCTCGAGGCAAAATAGCTCCCACTGCTACTCCGTTCACATCCGAGGATAATGAATCTGCTCGTGACGCTCATTGCGGATGCCAGACGGAGACAAGTCAGCCCTAGGGACTGACTCCGCCGTTCCCGATTTCCCAGCCCCAGCCCTTGGGAAGATGGCCACCACCCGAATACTCAGCACTAGGCTTTAGCGGTGGCAGGGTCGCCACAAAGGCGTCGTACTGCTTTCGCATTTCGGCAACGACGGCTGGATGAGCATCTGCCAGATTGTCACGCTCTTCTGGGTCA
>RFVE01000127.1 GCA_009922585.1 Planctomycetia bacterium | reverse complement strand
CAGGAGGTGAATGGCGTGTCGCACCACCGACACCGGAGGTTGCAGCCGCTGGTCCGCAAGAAAACGCTCGGGGTGCCAGCCAGCCGGCCCTCGCCCTGCAGGGACTCGTAGACCTCAGCGATCAGCACGGCGTTGGTCCTCAGCTTCTGGGGGGAAACGCGCGAGTCGCGGATCGGGGACACCAACGGATGCGAAGCCGGCGGCCCGGATTTGGCAGGAGTCACAGGTGCCACACGGGCGGCCGTTGGGCCCAGGGTCATAGCAGCTTGTCGTCAGGGCGTAGTCGACACCAAGATCGAGGCCGGTGCGGATGATCTCGGCCTTGGTAAGGGCGACCAGCGGGGCCAGGATTTCAAATTGGCCACCCTCTACTCCGGCCTTGGTTGCCAGGTTGGCAAGCTGCCGGAAGGCCTCGAGAAACTCCGGCCGGCAGTCGGGGTAGCCACTGTAGTCGACCGCATTGACACCCAGAACCAGGCGGCTGGCACCACGGCTTTCAGCCAGGGCCAGCGCGAGTGACAGAAAGACCGTGTTGCGGGCCGGTACGTAGGTGCTGGGGATGCCACTGGCAATTGCTGCGTCGCTGCGGCCCTTTGGGACAGCCTGGGTGTCGTCCACCAACGCACTGCCGCCAAAGCCCGCCAGATTGATCGGCATGATGGTATGGTCAGCGATGCCGAGGCCGGCGGCGACCTCCCGGGCGGCTTCGATTTCAACGCGGTGCCGCTGGCCATAGTCGATGGAGAGAGCAGCCAGCCGTTCACCCCGGGCGAGTGCCCAGGCGGCGGTTGTCGCCGAATCGAGGCCTCCGGAGAGCAGGACAACGGCGGTGGGTTTTCCGGGGCTGTCGTTCATGGCACAATTTCGTGAATGAGCACTTTACCCAACTCGATCGCGACCGAACCCTCCCGTGAGCTCCTGGAAACCTTTCCCAACCAGTTTCCAGGGCGAGACTACCTGATCGAGATCGTCTGTCCTGAATTTACGTCGGTCTGTCCGAAAACCGGGCAGCCTGACTTTGGCACCCTCACATTCCGTTACATCGCCGGCGACCGTTGCGTCGAACTCAAGAGCCTGAAACTATACCTGCAGGCCTTCCGGCAGGCGGGCATCTTCTACGAAAACGTGAGTAACCGCATCGTTGATGACCTGGTTGCGGTGCTCGACCCCCGCCGGCTGACGCTGGTGGCACGGTTTACCCCCCGGGGGGGAATTTCGTCGTGCATCACCGTGTCCCATCCGGCCGGTGACCACCTGCCCGCTGCAGGCTGATTTCGGTCCGCCTATCGGTCCATTGTTTGTCCCGTTTGCCCACCCATCCTTTCAGGAATCACTGCATGTCCAGGTCTGCTTCGCGTCAAGTGCTGTTGTCGGCTCTTGCTGACGAGTCGGCTTTCACGCTCACCGCTGTCGAGCAGTTCACCGCCATGGCGGCCCTCGGGCTCGAGTACTACAGCCTGCGGTTTATCGATGTTGGCAAGGGCATCAAGAACGTGATGGATCTCTCGAAGGGGGAGATTCAGAAACTTCGCCGCCTGGAGGACCAGTACGGACTGAACGTTGCCTCGATCGCCTCGCCCATCGGCAAGGTCAAGCTTCTCGACCGGGAGGACGGTACCACGAACCGCTATGTGCCTTTCAAGAAGTACCTGGCGAAGGATGTAGCGAAGGCCTGCGATCGGGCACATGCCTTTGAGACCAAACTAATCCGGGGCTTCTCGTTCTATCACCCGAGGGGAGAGCGGGCTGAGGACCATCTTGAGCAGGCGGTTGACCAGATCGGCCAGATTGCCGAGGCCTGCCATCGTTCTGATCTCACCTTCGGCCTGGAGGTTGAGGCGAACTTGGTGGGCCAGACCGGCGTGCTGCTGGCCGAGATCTACCGTCGGGTCAACCATCCCGGCCTGGTGCTTATTTTTGACGCGGCCAATCTGATCGTGCAGGGGTTTTCGACGGCACAGGTCTACCGGCAGTGGGAAGCGATGAAGCCCGGTCTGGGCTGGGTGCACATCAAGGACTATCGCAAGGTAGCAGCCGCAGCCCGAGGTAAGCACGTTGATGAAGACATGCTGGCCAACTTTGTGCCAGCCGATATCGGTGCCGGTGGCCACCAGAAAATTCTGGCCGACCTGCGGGAAATGCTGCCGGCACTCTCCCGACGGCTGACGCGGCGGGGCATTCCCGGCGTCTTCCTCGATCTCGAACCACATGTCCGTGGCGGTGGTCAGTTTGGTGGGACGAGCGGGCCGGACGGAATGGGCATCGCCCTGCGGAGCCTCTGCAGGGTGCTCGATAAGGTTTCAATCGACTACCATCTTCGTGACTTTGACGACCTGCTGGCTGCCCGCGGCGTCTCCGTCTGAAGCATTGATTGCGGCACTGTTGAGCCGCGGGGAAAGGCAACGCCATGGCAGATCAGACCGAACCGGGTAGCTACTTCGTTTCCAATTATCCCCCCTTCGATCGCTGGTCGGAGGCGGCGTTGCCAGCAGTGCGGGCCGCGTTTGATGCGGCTCCAACCGCTGCGGCGATGGGGCTCTACCTGCATATTCCGTTCTGTCGGAAACGGTGCAAGTTCTGCTATTTCCGCGTCTACACCGATGTCTCTGCTCAAGATGTCGAGCGGTACTCGCAGGCCTTGGCAACAGAGGCCAGCCTGGCTGCAGCCATGCCCGCCATCTCCGGGAGGCCGCTGAAATACGTCTACTTTGGTGGTGGGACCCCCTCCTTTCTGAGTGTCCGACAACTGGAACGGTTGGTCGCTGGCCTGCATGAAAGCTTTGGCTGGGATGCGGCCGAAGAGGTGACCTTTGAGTGTGAGCCGGGAACGCTCTCCGAGCCGAAAGTGCAGGCTCTGAAGCAACTCGGGGTGACTCGGGTTTCGCTCGGAGTGGAGAACTTCGATGACGCCATTCTCGAGGCGAATGGGCGGGCCCACCTGTCGGCTGAGATTCGCCGTAGCTGGGAGTGGATTCGCCAGGCCGATTTCCCAAGTACGAATATCGACCTGATAGCAGGCATGGTTGGCGAGACAACCGAGTCGTGGCAGCGATCGGTCGACGCCGCCCTCGACCTTGAGCCGGATAGCCTGACGATCTACCAGATGGAATTGCCGTTCAACACCGTCTTTGTCAAAAGTAGTCAGGAAGAGAATACGCCGACCCCGGTTGCCGATTGGCCCACCAAGCGGGCCTGGGTCAACTGGGCTTTTGACCGATTTGTCGCGGCTGGCTATGCAGTCTCGAGCGGCTACACCCTCGTGCGGGATCCCAGCCGCGTCCAGTTCCGCTATCGGGACATGCTCTGGGAGGGAAGTGATCTGGTTGCCCTGGGTGTCGCTAGTTTCGGCCATCTGTCGGGGGTTCACTACCAGAACAAGACACACTGGGATGATTATTTGGCAGCCGTGGAGGCCGGGGAATTACCGCTTTACCGTGGTTTGGCTCCGACGAACCGTGAACTGATGATCCGCGAGCTGGTGCTAGGGCTCAAGCGGGGCGGTATCGATCCTGCACGACTGGAGAATAAATTTGGCGTAGATCCCCTGGTCGAGTGGGACAGCGTCTGGCGGGAACTTGTCACTGAGGGCTATCTGGAACCGCTCCAGGGAGAGCCCCGTCTGACCCGGCGGGGTTTACTCGAGGTAGATAGGCTTTTGCACCGTTTTTTCACTGCCTGAGCGGAATTGGTGGGGGGTGTTAGCCTCAGCGTTCGCCTGCGGTTTTGATGGAAGGTAGGTTTTGAAAGCCTCTTCCGGAGTACAGCCGTTGCGTGTTGGAACCACCTCAGTCGAGTCATCTTTACCATCCGTCCAGCCGAAACCCCCTGCTTCCTCGGCTGCGGTTTTGGTCGAGCAGGTACCTGCCGCCAAGTCTGTGCGGGACCGGCTTCGCGCCCTTGCGGCTGACCTGGTTGCTTCATGGTCTGGTGACGTACCACCAACTGCTGTGAAAACGGCTGCCGGATTGAGGAAACAGGCCGAATTACTGGTTCGACGTTGCCAAGCCCAGCCTGAGTACGTGGGTTGGACGATGGTGGCAATTCTTTCGGAATACTGGCGTGACCGGATCGCTTCGGCCACTTCCGGACGACGCCTCCTATTGCTGCCCGACTGCCCGCATGCAACGCGAGTTGATCAGGAGACGCCGGCGGTCTGTGGGCCAGCCTGTGGGATTGGAACGCTTTGGGCAGCTGCCCACGATAGCGGCTGGGTTGTTTCCCGAACCGATCAGGCGGTCGCGGCCATCGGTGGCCTGCTAACCGGGCAGTATCAAGGAATTCTTGGCGTAGCAAGGCTGCCCGATCTGGAAAAGGCGTTCGCCATGCTGCCCGCCTTCTCCCTGCCGGTTGCCGCGGTTCCTTACCGGGAGACAAGTCTGGCTGGCCACCCATCTCAGGCCGAGCCGCCTTCCTGTGGCTCGGTGCTTGAGTCAGCCGGCATCGATGTCGACTGGCTTCTCGGCTTGCTCGGCGTTGCGGGTGGTGCTCCTGGTCCGGTGGCTGACTACCTGCCATTACTTCGCGAAGCGGCGGAGCTTTTTGAGCAGCAGTCGATTGTGAGCCTCGGGTGCCGATATGGTCTGGGCGAAGGATTTGGCTCGGTCGTTGGAAATCGTGCAGAGGGAGATGCCGATGCCGCCCCCAATTCTCTCACTGTTACAGCCGAGTTGGCGGGGGAATTTCTTACCCGGGGTGGGAAATACCTGCGGCCATTCGTGACGCTCGCGGCATATGACGCCCTTCGTGTGGACCTCACGAATAACCTGGTTCGCCCACCAGCTGCCGTTGACCGGGAAGCAGCCCGCGCGGCAGCAGTGGCAATCGAGGTCTTCCACAAGTCATCACTCATCCATGACGATATTGAGGACAATGACCTGGTTCGATATGGACGGCCGACGGTTCATCTTGAGCAGGGTATACCCGCGGCGATCAACATCGGAGACTACCTCCTCGGAGCGGGTTACCGACTTATCGCCGGGGTCGCTGGTGAGTCTGGTCTGCATCGGGATCTGCTGACGATCCTCTCTGATGCCCATCTTCGGCTTGCACAGGGCCAAGGAGCCGAACTGTGGTGGAGGGACGCAGGAGACGGTCGTGTGACTCCCGCAGAGAGCCTGGCTATTTATGGATTGAAGACGTCCCCCGCCTTCGAAGCGGCCGTGGCCATGGGAATTCGTCTGGCAGGGCTGCAACCGGCCGAGGCAGTTGCCGTTGATCGCTACGCACTCCACGTCGGGACGGGATTTCAGGTGCTCAATGATCTCAAAGATTGGCATGGCGACTTGGAAAACGACCGTCGGATTGCAGGTGACCTGCTTGGTGGGCGGCCGACGGTCATGTGGGCAATTGCGTGTGAGCAACTGGCAGGCAGCGGCCATCAGGAGTTGAGAGAGATTGCGCACAACTGCACTCGAATCGACGCCAGTGATGAATCACGGACGGCATCGATTCAGGCGGCCCGTCGGCTCTACCAGCAGGCCGGGGTCTTCGAGCGGATGGCCGAAATTGTGACGGAGCAGCGATCAGCTGCGGCGGAGTCGGTCCGCAGTTGTCGGTATCCACGGCTGCGGGAGGTTCTCGAGTTTTTGCTCGATCTGGCGGTTCCCGAGCAGGCCGTCGAGGCCGCGAGACAGCCATTGACCTCTCCAGATCGTTGAGCGGTCGGTGTCTCACCCTATTTGAGCTCCGGCAAAACGTCGGCCAGAGCCATTTTTTGGGGTGATTTCCTTGTTTTTCTGTGGTTTCAGTCTTGCAGGGTGGAGTTCCCTGTCGGCTACTGCTTTTTCTGCAGCCGGCCAGGGGGGCTGAGATGGCATACTTCGGCCATGGAAGATTCGATTTGTCCCCTTGATTCGGAAGACGCCCGCGAGCGAGCGATTGCGCTCATCTCGCGGTTTCGTCATCCGCAGGAGGTCGGTTGCCTCCGCGAGGTTGCTGCGTCGTTGGTGCCAACAGCGTTTCGTGAACTGTTGGATCACCGCTCGCACATGACGGTTGCGATGGAGCGGTCTCACGGGAGCCCAGTGACGCTTGAGGTCGTGGCTGTGGCTGATCACGGGGCAGCTATTCAGGCCCCCACCCCCTTTTCATACGCCCGTGAAATTCTTTTACGTTGCCCGACCGTGAACGAGTTCTTGTTCCCTTCTGGGCCGCTTCAGCCGCCCGAGGTTGGCACCGTGGTGCAGTACGGAGTGGTTGGCATTGCCCTTGAGCGACTGCCACCACCGATTGCCGCTGAAGTTTGCCGCGGCCAGCGGCCCCTTGGACGCATTCTTATTGAGGCCGGTCTGCATCGTGAGGTCCGGGATGTCAGGCTGCTTGAATTGAAGCCGGGTCCACATCTGACGTCGCTGTTTGCCGGTACAGCGAAGCAGCCGCTGCCAACTACCTACGGACGTGTCGCCACCATTGACGTGATGGGGCAGCCAGTACTCCGGCTGCTGGAGGTAGTTGGTGTACCACCGTTGTCAGGGAAGCCATGACGGACGGGGGAGAACAGGCTAACGCCGCTGTTGGCTGGCGATTGAGCATGGAGTAGGAAATCCGCGAGATCTTGAAAACGCGGGGTTTAGGCCCTTTTTGTTGGTGTTGACTCCCTGCGTAAGATGTCATTAGAGTTCGGCATCTGGCAAGGATGGCAGACAGGGTAGAGCCTGCGGGGCATTTGCAGAGCTCCCCACCCGCCCGTCCATCCTCGCCTGATGCATCCTGGGTGATATTCCCCGAGAAGGAACTCGGGGGGACCTGGGGCCGTCCGGTGGCTCGGGACCGGGTGGTAGATCGATCGGGCTACCGATCGAGGGCAATGAGGAGGCCTTAGGCGCCGGAAGCCACGTCAGGGGTGACACAGGCAACCGGGGTCGTTTTGACTAGCTGTGCCATGGCTAGGGAGAGGGTGGTAAGCAGATGCAAAAGACTGTGTACACGACTGGCGAAGCTGCAAAGATTTGCAAGGTCAGCCAGCAGACGATTATTCGCTGCTTCGATTCGGGGCAGCTGAAGGGGTTCCGGGTTCCGGGTAGCCGGTTCCGCCGGATTCCCCGTGATCAGTTATTCCTCTTCATGCGGGACAACGGTATTCCCACCGATGCCCTTGAAAGTGGACGGCGGAAGATTCTGGTGGTGGATGACGATCAGGATCTTGTCGAGCTGATCACTGATGTGCTTGAGCGGGATGGTCGCTTCGAAACCAGGAGCGTAAACAACGGTTTTGATGCTGGCATGCTGGTGAAGGACTACCGTCCTGATTTGATCGTCTTGGACGTCATGCTGCCCGATATCAACGGGAAAGAGGTCTGCCAGCGAGTGCGAAGTGATTCGACGATGGACGAG
>RFVE01000126.1 GCA_009922585.1 Planctomycetia bacterium | reverse complement strand
CGTCGAGGTTCAGTTCAATTGAGCCAATGCGAGTTGGTGGAAGACGTGTCACCACATTCACTACGAATTCCCCTATCGCCGACGGTCAGAGGCTAGTTTCCCACGCCCACACGGTTCTGGCTGAAAGCAAGGCCGCCGATGCTGCGGCTACACCGGAAAAGTGTTGCCGAAAAGCACACTTTGTACTTAAATCGGTAGCATGCGGAGATTTGATTGGAGCAGCGAAAAAAGCCTCGCTTTGAAGGCGGAGCGTGGTGTTTCCTTCGAGGACATTGTTTTCCACATCGCGGACGGCAGGTTGCTGGATGTGCTCGACCATCCGAACCCGGATGCCTACCCCGGGCAGCGGATTTTAATTGTGGACATCGACGGGTATGCCTACGTCGTTCCATTTGTTGCTGACGGTAACGTGCTGTTTTTGAAGACAATTATTCCAAGCAGGAAAATGACAAAACATTATTTCGGAGGGCAATCATGAAAAAGCTCGATCAGGAAGAGGCGGAACTCCTGGCATCGGTTGAGCGGGGAGAATGGAATCGGACGGATGCGGCTGCTCAGCATATGGGAGAACTTGAGGCAGTCGCCCGGGGCACTGTTCGAAAGGATAAACGGGTGAATATCCGGATCACTGCCCGAGACCTCGCGCACCTGCAACGTGCGGCCCTCGAGGAAGGAATTCCCTATCAGACTTTTATCTCAAGCATTCTGCACAAATACATCTCCGGCCGATTGATTGAACGGCAGCGACCAACCTCCGCCTAAGCACTCCTCACTCGTCTTTATGGTCGTGCGGCTCCTCTGAAAAGTCGCCGGCGTAGGGTGTGCCGGCGACAGCCCCGCTGATCGTCCCGGCAAATTCCCGGACCGGGCCGAGGCTCTCGTGCTGGCCCACGAAGCGGGAGCAGGCTCGGGCAGTCTCACCTGGCAGTGGCCGGGCTGTCAGGCTGACCTGAATGGCCGGCTCGGTGAGCGTCAGCAGCAGGCTGTCCTCGTCGGCCTTGATGGGGGTCGGTGTCTTTTCGTCTGGGCCGAGGACATAGGCCACCGCCTCGTGTTTTTCATGGTCGACCATGAACTCGACGTGATAGGTACCACCTCCCCAGTCAACAATCGTGCCACCGTGAGGGCCGGGGGCATGGTCATGCCCTTCGACCTGATGGCGGTCGTGGTCGTTAGGGCCAGCGTGCTCGTCCTGAGCCACGGTTGCTGCGGCCGGCTGGCTGGTTGCCGAGGCCGTCTGCTGTTGGCCACAGCCAGTGGAGAGACCGGCGGCAGCAAAAAGAGCGACGAGCGAAACAGCAACAGTCGTCCGGGGAAATCCACAAGACATTGGGAACTCCTTTTCAAGGGAAGGGGGAGAAGGAAAGGCATTCACATCGAGGAACCCTCGGGCCACTGGGCCAGCGTTCAGTGTTGGGTTGGTTCAGGTGAGGAATCAGCGGGCTGACCGCCAGGATCGGCAAGCAGGTCGTCGAGTGTCTCGTTGGACTGGGCCAGCCGGGCGGCGTCACGGCCGCTGAACTGCCAGAACAGGCCGGGGTGGATCAGGAACTCACAGAAGGTCGAGGTGAGCAGGCCACCGAGAATCACCGTGGCGACGGGATAGAGAATCTCCCGGCCGGGCTCCTGCCCGCCGAGCACCAGCGGCACCAGCCCGATGCCGGCAGTCAGGGCGGTCATCAGCACCGGCGCCAGCCGCTCCAGACTGCCGCGGAGGATGGTCTCGCGGCTGAATGGCTGGCCCTCTTCGGTCATCAGATGAAAGTAGTGGGTCACCAGCAGGATGCCGTTGCGAACAGCGATGCCGCCCAGGGAGATGAAGCCGACCAGGCTCGCCACCGTCAGCGGCTGCTGGGTCACGACCAGGGCCGCTGCCCCGCCGATGAAGGCCGTCGGCAGGGCGTTGAGCAACTGCAGCACAATCCGCACCGACGGAAACAGCAGCATCAGCACGGCGAACATCCCGACCACCGACACGGCGGCCAGCACGGTGATCAGCATCGTGGCCCGCTGCTGGCTCTCGAACTGCCCGCCGTATTCGATGAAAAACCCTTCCGGCAGCTCCACCTCGCGGCTGATCCGCCGTTCAATGTCGGCCACCGCCGTGGCCAGGTCGCGGCCCTGCGTGTTGCAGCGGACGACCAGCCGCCGCCGGGAGTTTTCGCGATTGATCGAATTGGGGCCGCTCCCGGGCCCGATGTCGGCAATGTCTCGCAGCTCAATCTGCCCGTCGCTGTGGGGCAGGTCGATCCGCAGCCGGCCGAGGTTGGCGTAGTCGGTCCGCGAGCCCTCCTCAAGCCGTACCAGCAGATCGAACCGCCGCTGCCCCTCCAGCACCTGCGAGACCACCGTTCCCTGCAGGGCGGTCTGGATGATGCGGGCGACGTACTCCCGCGAAAGGCCATGAAAGGCGAGGTCGTCGGCCCGGAGACGAATGTGCAGTTCCTCGGTGCGGCGGATCGGCTCCACCACCGGTTGGGTGATGCCCGGAACGGTCCGCACCACCGCGGCGATCCGGTCGGCCACCCCGATGAGGCTGTCGAGGTCATCCCCGACCACCTTGATCGCGATCTGGGCATAGACGCCCGAGACCATGTGGCTAATCAGATGGGCCAGCGGCTGTTCGACCTCAATCGCCACTCCCGGCACCTCGGCCGAGAGCTCCTCCAGCAGCTCCTCGATGATCTCGTCGCGCTGCCGGTCGGTGGCCGGATTGACACTGACGATGTACTCACTGACGTTCACGGGCGCCGCATGCTCGTCCATCTCAGCCCGGCCCGTGCGGCGGACGAAATGGAGGATTTCTCCGTCCGGCCGGCTGTCGCTCAGCTGCATGGCCCGCAGCTTGGCGTCTATCAGCTGACAGGTGTCGTTGGAGGCCTGCAGGGATGAACCCGGTGGCAGGGTGACATTGATCTGCACGCTGCCTTCATCGAAGGGGGGCAGGAAGTTCTGGCCGAGGCCGGCCAGCTGCCAGCCGGCGACCACCACGCCGATCCAGGTCAGCAGCAACAGCGGGCCGGGCATCGCCATGCTGAGCCGGATGAGGGGGCTCGTGAGACGTTTCAGCAGTCGCAGCAGCAGGCCGTCCCGATCGTGGTGGGCGGCTGGTGACTGCGGCAGCAGGTAATAGGAGAGCACCGGGGTGACCGTCAGCGACACCAGCAGCGACGACAGAATCGACATGATGTAGGCCAGCCCCAGCGGGGCGAACAGCCGGCCCTCGATGCCAGAAAGCGCAAACAGCGGTAGGAAGACCAGGATCACCACCGCCGTGCCAAAGACGATGGCCGCCCGAATCTCCCGGCTGGCGTCGTAGACCACCCGCAGCGCCGGCCGGGGCTGCGGCAGGGCGTTGTTCTCCTTCAGCCGGCGGAAGATGTTCTCGACATCGACGATCGCGTCATCGACCAGTTCGCCCATCGCCACGGCGATGCCTCCGAGGGTCATCACGTTGATCGACAACGTGGTGCCGGTCAGCATGCCGGTGACCCGGAAGACCAGCGTTGTCAGCACCAGCGACAACGGGATGGCCGTCAGCGTGATGAAGGTGGTGCGAATGTTCATCAGAAAGGCGAACAGGACCAGCAGCACCAGCACCGCCCCGATCACCAGGGCTTCACCGACGTTGAAGATGCCCCGGTCGATGAAGTTCTTCAGCTGGAAGAGGTCCGGGTCGATCACGATGTCGGCCGGCAGCGAGGCTTCCACCTCCCGCAGGGCGGCGGTGATGCTGTCGGTCAGGGCCCGGGTGTCGACATGCGGCTGCTTGGCAATGGTGAAGACGACTCCGGGCAGGCCGTTGACCGCCCCATCACCCCGTTTGAATTCCGGCCCCTCGACCACCTTGGCGACCTGTTCCAGCAGGATCGTCCGTTTCTCGGTCGCCACCAGCGGCACCTTCCGCAGGTCGGCGAGCACCCGGTCCGGCTCTGGACCCAGTCGGCCGAGTACCCGGATTGGCCGCTCCTGCTCGCCCTCGACGGCAAAGCCACCACTGGTGTTGATGTTGCTCGCCCGGAGGGCCTGCTCGACCATCGGCAGTGTCACGCCGTATTCCAGCAGGGCGGTCGGATCGACCCGAATCTGATACTGCTTGCGGTCGCCCCCCTGCACGAAGACCTCGGCGATGCCAGGAATCTTCAGCAGCCGCCGCCGCACGATCCAGTCGGCCGTGGTCCGCAGTTGCATCGATTGCTCGACGGCAGAGGGAAAGGCAAGCTCGTAGCGGTCACCCGCGGCCGTCACCACCGTCGCCGCACGGGCGGGAGTGGGGGCAGCCGGTACGCCTTCAGCCTGATCAGCCGCTGGCGGCTCCTGCCACTCGCAGGAGGCAACCGGCACCTCCTGCCAACTGGCCGGCTGCTGCCGGTCGCCTACGCGCCAGAGTCGGAGTGAGGCCGCCTCTGCCGACAAGAGCCGCTCGGCCACCAACGGCTGTCCCGGAATCGCCACCAGGTCGCCACCGCCAGGGCCGCGTTGCCGATACATGCCGGCGATCACGATCTGCCCCATGATCGAGGCGGTCGGCGTCATCTGGGGCCGGATTCCGTCGGGCAGGCTGTCGCTGATGGTGGTCAGCCGCTCCTGCACTGTCTGCCGGGCGGCCCGCACCTCGACGTTCCAGCCGAATTCCACATAGATCACCGTCAGGCTTGCGGTCGACTGGCTGCGGACCGCCTCGACACCACTGGCCCCGAGCAGGGCGATTTCGATCGGCTGGGTGACGAGGGTTTCGACCTCTTCGGTGGCCAGGCCGGGGCACTCCGTGATGATCACCACCCGGGGCCGGTCGAGGTCGGGAAAGACATCGATCGGCAGCAAGGCGGCCAGGTAGCCGCCGTAGCCGAGCAGGGCCAGGCTGCCGATGAGCACCAGAAGCCGCGAGCGGAGGGCAAAGCGAATGACAGCGTTGAGCATGGGGGTGACGCGGGTTGCTGGCGGAAGGTGGTGGTCAGTGGGCGGCGTGGACGGTGCCGTCGGCATGGACATGCACACCGACGGGAGCGCCGCTTGCCGTCTGATCCTTGAGGACGCGGTTGAGGGTGGCGGCTGAGGACTGGGCCAGATACCAGCCCGGGGCGACACTGCCGTCGTTGGCCAGCACCGCCTGCCGGCGATCCGCATGCAGCAGATGAACCGGGAGGCGTTTGAACAGGTCACCGTTCTGGCGGAAGACGTAGGCCTCGGGGCCTTCCCGCACGACCGCTCCGGCCGGCAGTACGATCACGCCCTCAAGCTCCTCCACCGGCACATGCAGCCGCACCCGCTGGCCGGGCCGAAACCGCCAGACCACGAAGTTTTTATCCCCCTTCGTGTAGCGGCTGGCCTGATTGATCAGCGGAATGAAGAAGTCGAGGGTGCGGGTCTCGGGATCGACCGTGTTGGAGAAGTGGTGGATTTCAAAGGGCTGCGTCAGTGGTGGCCAGGCGGTCGGGTCGTCCTCGGCAAACTCCACTTCGATCGGCCAGCCGGCCCGGGTCGCCCGTTCAAGCAGCGGTGTTTCCCGCTTGAAGGCATGACCGGCAATGAACAGCTGCCGGTGGTCGGCCAGCATGGCCAGCAACTGGCCGGCCTGCACCTGGCTGCCCAGTTCGACCCTGAGTTCCTGCACCTCGTAGGTGATCGGGCCGTCGTCGCCAGGACGGGCGGTCGGGCTGGTGGCCGACTGCTGCGGCAGTGAGTCCGGCTGCGGCGCCCGCACCTCGATGGTGGTGACAAACGTTCCGCTTGCGATCTGATCGATTTCGGCAGGTGAAAGGCCCCGGGTGAGCAGTTCCTGCCGATGACTCTGGCTGGCTGCCGCGAGCCGCCGCAGTTGCTGATCCACTTCGATCAGCCGCACCGGCGCGATCGCCCCCTCGCCGATCTGCTTGAGCCGGTTCTGTTTCTCGGTCTCCAGTTCGATCTCGCGGGTGACCTTGAACAGCTCCGACTGGGTGTTCTGAACGTATTCACTCAGCAGCCGCAGGGTGAAGAGCCGGTCGCCGGGCTGGACCGTGTCGCCGGGAAAGGCGTGGATGACGGTGACGATTCCGACGGCCGGCGAGGTGATGCCGCGGTCGGAGCGGCCCGGCCGGTCGACGACCCGCCCGGGCAGGTCGATAGTGCGGCGAAAGGTTGCCAGCCTGGCCGGCCGCGAGACAACGCCCAGATTCTTCCGGGCCCGACTGCTCAGTTCGAGCGTGTCGGCGGCTGCCGCGGTCGGCTCGTCATGATGCGGCTCGTCATCGTGCGGCTCATGGTCCGCAGCGGTCGGGGCCGGCGCGGCAAGCAGGGGCAGCCAGCGGTCCCGGGTCAGGTAGCCCGCCACGGCCAGGCCGATGACCACGCCGAGCAGCAGCAGATTCCGCACGAAACCAACAAGTTTTTTGACCATGAACACCATTCCGGATGAAGGAGCCGAGCGGCGACCGCCGCTACGACGAATCAGGCAGATCGACAGGGACAGCGTGCCGGCGAGCCTTCAGGACCGCGGACACAAGCCGGCCTCGAAGGAGCCCTTAAAACTTCTCTCGACAGCATCAAGCCGATGATGCGGCCGAATCAGACCTGCAGCCGGTGCGGAAAGCGTCCGCGGAAGTCGGGCGGCGAAGCGCCCCGAAGCTGTAGCAGGTCACCGGCCGGACTGGCCGGGGCAGAAAGATCACCGAGCGGCAGCTGGATTTCGGTAGCGGTATCGTCCATACGATGCCCCGAACTGGTATCTGGCGTGAGCACCAGCGAGGCATCGAGGTAGACCACATCAGCCTCGTGATCGACCGGGCAGCCATCGTCTTCAGCAGTCCGGTGGCTGGACGGGTGGTCTTCCGGCTCGTGACAGTGGTGGTGGGCGTGGTGGTGCCCGCAGGCATTTGGAGTCGCAGCTGCCGGCTGATGCAGCGGCGAACCGTGGTGGGGATGGCCGCCGAGGTGAATGTGCGGCTGTGCCACCTGATCACTCGAGCCGGCCAGTGCCGGCTCTGGCAGGGCAAACCCTCGCAGGACCAGCTGTAGCAGCACCGCTGCCGTGAGCACCAGCCGTATCGTCGCTGCTGCCCGGTGCCCCAAACGGGATATTTTTGCTTTGGTGGGCCGCTGATTTGTCATCGAGAAACAGCTTTGAGGATTGCTGACAGCCTGTGATGAGACCGTGCCAACTAAACGTTCTACCTCCAAGGCACGATAGATGGGCGCCTGCCTGACCGACAACTGCAAATTTTTTGTGACTGCTTCAGCTTAATTCGTCTCCGGTGATGGAACTGCTGGCCCTTCCGGCAGGCCGGGCACGGGAGGAACAGCAATCAGCCTGTCCCGTTCCAGCGAGGCGACCGGATGACTGCACGAGTCGATGGCATG
>RFVE01000125.1 GCA_009922585.1 Planctomycetia bacterium | reverse complement strand
ATCGCTGACGCCGGCGTGCGGTCGCCCTCGGAGACGGGCACGGTGAGCGTGCCGTCGGGAAGCAGGCCGAGGCCATCGGGATTGCGAAAGCCGACGGCCAGCACGTCGACCCTCTCGCCGTCGGGACTGATCCGCAGCAGTCCCTGGTGCGAAGCCGTGAAGAAGCTGCCGGCCCCGTCGCGTTCAAGGCCACACTTGAAGTTGTGTCCGCCAGAAGGCTCAAAGCGATTCGTCACGCAGGCATAGAAGTCGGCCTCGCCGTCGCCATTGATATCTTCAAGCCGAGTCAGCTGGTCGCCACCGAGCACATAAACAACGTCATCATGCACGACGAGGCCGAGGGCCTGGTTGAGTCCTGCTGCCAGCCGTCGCCAGCGGACACGGCTCAACTCGGCATCGAGACCGGAGACCCGCCAGACATCGCCTTGGATCGTGCAGATCGCCGCATCGCCATTGGAAAAGAACCCATGCCCACCGAAGAACATCAGCGAGCCCCAGGGGTTCTCAAACGGTGGGGCGATCGTATCGACAGCATACGGCTCACCGCTACCGAGCGTGCCGAATGTTGTCAGCAGCTGCGGCCACTGGGGCGGGCCACCGGACAGGAGGCCAGCGAGCGGGTGGCTTGCAGCTGGTGCAATTTCACGGACGAGCTGGCCATCCTCTACCCACGGCGCATCGAGATAGTTCACGTCGCCGATTGAGTAGGAAAACACTACCCGCTTGCCGTGACGGTAGAAGCCGTGATAGGTCCGCGGGCCCGGTGGCAGATCCACGGCCGCAGGGGCGGAGCCGAGGGTTCCCGCCGGTTTTGCGGGGGCCAGAAACCCGTACCGGTGTTTTCCAAACGTGAGAAAGCCGCCCGTCCAGACAGCCTCAAACTGGAGCGTATCGGGGTTGAAGCAGGCCGCCAGTTCACCGGTGTCACCCAGCCGCAGGTTCACCGCCCGCGGCACCGTCCGACCGCCAAGGGCAAGCGGCCAGCACTGCAGGGAACCCTGATCACCCTTGTTCCGCCGCTCATCGTCCCAGGTCGACCAGGGGATGCTGCCCCAGTGGCCATGCGTGCCGCCATCAAGCCCCGGCCAGGCTGGCAGCAGCAGTGGCATCGGGTCGCGGCCACGGAAAGCGATAGCCTGCTTTGTGTAGGGATCATAGATGCGGTGTTTATTGACCCAGAGATCACGATTGGGCCAAGCTTCCGGATCAAGCGGCTCACGGGGCACCTCGAAGGGGCCAGCGTGGTGCGAAAGCGTTTCAAGGCCAGCTGTACGGCCGAGTTCCAACAGATACCGCACAAGGTCACGACGCTGAGGGGCGGGCAGCGAAGTGAAGACGTTGGCCGGCATCAGTGAGCCCGCCTCCGTCCGCTCTTCAATATCGGCAGGTACCAGGTCATGACGGTTTCCTGTCGCCTCGACCACAACCACGCAATCAGCGGTTTCTTGTTGAATCATCCCTTGGAGTACTCGACCGTCAGCCAGCACAAACGCATAGGCCCGGTACTCGGGCTTCATCGAACGGGCCGGCCAGTAGACCGATTCAACGATTTCCTCGGGCGAAAGGCATTTGGCGACCGTCGTGAGTTCAGGCCCTACGGCACCGCCCACGCCAGCCACCTTGTGGCACGACGTACAGCCAGTCCTGCTGGACAAATTCCGGACTCCACGCTGCTGGGGCCGATTGGCCCATCGCCAAACCAGCAAGACCAAAGAAGGCAGCCGCAAACAACGTCGCTCGGACGGCACGCACCGTTGCGGCAACCGGAAGTCTGGGAGAGAGGCCGCAACTCATGATTTCGTTTGTCTCCCACAGGGCCGCCTTGCCTACCTGCAGTAGAGAAATGGCTTGAAACGACATGCAGACACAGGCCGGAGAACTGTCTCAGTAGGAGCCGCTACTCAGACGTCGCAGAGGGCCACCGCCTCGCGGAGGCCGGCAAGGGGATCTCGAGTGGGAATAAATTCCTGACCAACGTAGCCGTCGTAGCCGATCTCCAACAGCTTCCGCATGATCGGCGGATAGTTGATCTCCTGCGTGTCGTCGAGCTCATTCCGGCCGGGATTCCCGGCGGTGTGGACGTGGCCGATGATGTCCTTGCACTCCTCGAGCCGCCGGATCACGTCACCGTTCATGATCTGCACGTGATAAATGTCGAACAGCAGCTTGACCCGTTCGGAGCCGACCCGCCGCAGCATCGCCGCCACGGCATCGACATCGTCGCCCTGATAGCCGGGGTGGCCCTTCATCGGGTGTGAATCGTCACGGGTATTGAGATGCTCCAGGCAGATCGTCACGCCCTGCTTCTCGGCGTGGCCGGCGATCTTTTTCAGGCCCTTCACGCAGTTGTCGAAGGCCTCATCGTCGGGCATCGCCCCGCTGGCCGGGTCTTCAGCGTCCCGCCACTTGAAACCGGTGAAGGCAATTACGGCCGGCATGCCGGCTTCGGCACAGGCGTCAATCATCTCAGTCGTTCGGGCGATGACTTCCTCGTGGTATTTGGGATTGTTGAAGCCCTTGACAAACGGTGCGCCCGGCATGCCGTTGGGAGCAATCGCACAGGTAAGACCATGCTTCTTCAGCAGCGGCCAGTCCTTCGGCTCGGTCAGTTCAATCGAGAGGCAGCCCAGTTCATTGGCTACTTGGCACTGCTTTTCGATGCTCCACTTATCGCCCATCATGCCGAAGCACCAGGTGACAATCGACTGCTTGATGTGCCCCTTCGTCACCGCCGGAGCCGCAGCTGCCCGGCCTGCGGCAGTAAGAACGGCCGCACCAGCGGCGGCGGTGAACAGATCGCGACGATTCAGCCCGGCGGTTGATGGTTGATTCATGTGGGTTCTCGTTTCCTGTTCAAGAAAATTCCGGTTATCGTGCTCAGTTGTCTTCAGCAACGATTGATCCCGTAAGATTTTGTGACGGAAGATCAGGTGTGTGACGCAGCCTCGCAACTGCGGAACCAGCCCTTCCAGAGATGGTAAAGTATCATGAAGATTCCTTCTTCGCGAGCATGACAATGAATGTAAGCCCGTCGCCCTCATGGAAGCTTTCTCTCACAGCCCTTGTGCTGGTTCTCGGCACCACTGGTGAGCTTGCTGCGGCCGAGCCGGCCGGTGGCGCAGGTTCTCAGTGGCAACTGCATGACGGCGAGCGGGTCGTGCTGCTGGGTGACACGCTTTTTGAACGCGACGGGCAACTGGGACTTATCGAAACGGCCCTGGTAACGGCCTTCCCTGAGGCAGATCTTGAATTTCGCAATCTTGGGTGGGGAGGCGACACTGTCTGGGCTGATAGCAGGGGCGTCTTTGATCCTCCCGCCAAAGGCTATGCCCGGATGACAAAGCTGGTCGATGAGCTGGCACCCGATGTGATCTTCATTGCCTACGGCCGCAACGAGTCGTTCGCCGGTGACCAGCAGCTCGATGCCTTCGGGAAGCAGCTGGATAAACTCTGTGTGGACCTCTGCCACCAGGATTCTCGTGAACCGTCAGGCAGGCCGCGACTGGTGCTGGTCACGCCGAGTCCGTTTGAACAGCAGACAACCTGCCCAAACGCCGACGCCAAGAATGCCGTCCTCGCCCGCTATGCAGCCGTCATCCGCAAGACAGCAGTCGCCCGGCAGGCAGGACTGGTCGATCTCTTTGCTGATTGGCCCACAGCGGCTGCCGCTGAGGCATCGACCACCGATGGCATGCACCTTTCACCGTTCGGCTATCAGACAGCAGCCCGCTTGTTCGCGGCAGCGGCTGGCCGGCAACTACCGGACGACTGGGCCACTCGCACAGCATCGGTTCGCCAACAGATCAACGCCAAGAACCAGCTCTTCTTCCACCGTTGGCGACCGGCCAACGAAACCTATCTTTTTCTGTTCCGCAAACACGAACAGGGGAATAATGCGGCTGAGATTCCTCGGTTCGATCCATTGGTGGCTGCAGCTGAAGCCGATGTACGAACTGCCCGAGATGCACTGCCCGCCGCAGGAGACCTGCCATGACTCTTTTTTCACGGCTGCTGACCGCCACCCTGTTGGCCTTGCTAGCAGTGGCCGCTAACCCGGCAGCCGCCCAGCGAAAACTCACCGACATTCCCGCTCCTAATCCGACCGCTGAACTGGCGGACATGCTGGTGGCAGAGGGGTATGAAGTGAACCTGTTTGCGGCCGATCCGATGATTTGCAAGCCGCTGCAGATGAACTTTGACCCTCAGGGGCGGCTCTGGGTGTCGTCTTCGAGCGTTTACCCGCAGATCCAGCCGGGTGAGGTCGCCAACGACACCGTCACCATTCTTGAAGACCGTGACGGTGACGGGCAGGCTGACACCCACACCATCTTTGCCGACGGGCTGCTGATGCCCACGGCCGTGCTGCCTGGTGATGGAGGCTGCTACGTCGCTAACAGCACCGAGATGCTCCATCTGGCTGACCGCGACGGTGATAACAAGGCCGACCAGCGTCGGGTGGTGCTGTCAGGCTTTGGTGCGGAAGACACCCACCATATCATCCACACCTTCCGCTGGGGCCCCGATGCCCGGCTGTTTTTCAATCAGTCGATCTATATCCACAGCCATGTGGAGACACCGGCAGGCGTCAAACGGCTCAACGGTGGTGGCATCTGGCGGTTCCTCCCTCGATCCCTCACGCTTGACGTCTACGCCCGCGGCTGGGTCAACACCTGGGGGCATGCCTTTGACCAATGGCACCGCTCACTGGTCACCGATGGTGCCGGCGGTGAGGGCATCTATTACGGTTTCCCCGGAGCTGCCTACCAGGCGGCCGTCGGGACACCCCGGATTCTCCACGGCATGAATCCCGGCAGCCCGAAATATTGCGGCCTTGAATTCGTTGATGGGCCGCATCTCTCCGATGATGACCAAGGCACGCTGATCACCAACGACTTCCGGGCCAACCGGGTCTGTCGCTTCCGGCTCGCTGAGCAGGGCTCGGGCTTCAGCAGTGAACAACTGCCCGACCTCATTCGCTCAAGGCGGGTCACCTTTCGCCCCATCGACATCAAGCTGGGGCCAGACGGGGCGATCTACATCGCGGATTGGTACAACCCGATCATTCAACATGGCGAGGTCGACTTTCGGGACCCCCGTCGCGATCGCGAACATGGCCGGATCTGGCGGGTGACGGCCAAGGGCCGGCCACTCACGCCTCGGATCGATTTCACCAGGCGATCGATCCCTGAACTTCTCAACGATCTAGCCACTCAGTCAGCCTACGGCCGCGACATGGCCCGCCGGGTACTCTGGTCTCGCGACCCCGTTTCCGTTCGGCAGGCGGTGACCAACTGGCTGGCCAAGCTCGACCCGGCTGCCGCCAGCTTTGACCGGCTGCGGCTGGAAGGGTTGCGACTCTTCCAGGCAATCGACCGGGGCAGCGTCAGCGACATCAACCAGCCGCTGCTTACCGAGGTGCTCGGTTCCACCGACCCGCGGGCCCGGGCCGCGGCGGCCCGCATTGCGGTGGACTGGGCCGATCGGTTGGATGATCCAGTCAGGCTGCTTACTTCTACCGTGACTGACGACTCGATGCTGGTCCGGTTGGAGGGAGTAAGGGCTCTGGCAGCAATCGGTGGCCCTGAGGCTGCTGCGTTGGTACTGCAGGTAGTCGACCACCCTCGTGACGACGCCCTCGATTACGCTGTCTGGCTGGCCTGTCGTGAACTGCAAGGCGATTGGTTACCGGCCGTCGTCGCCGGCACCTCACCGATGAGTACCAATCCCGGCCGCCTGCTGTTTGCGATCGAGGCAACCGCAGCAACCGAGGCGATTCCAGCCGTCGTGCAGTTGCTGCAATCCGACAGCCTTTCAGCCGCTGATCGCAACGCGGCCATCGATTGCATTGCCCGGTTCGGAGGACCTGCCGAACTTCAATTAGCTTTCAAGGCTGCAGTTGACCCAGCCACGCCACCGGCCCGGACCGCTGCGCTCCTGACACACCTGCTTGAATCCGAGAATCGTCGCCGCGTCCAGCCGGCCGGCCCCCTGACCGGTCTCGAACGGCTGATCACCGCAGCCAACCCCGCTGTCGCAAAAGCCGCCATCGAGGCAGCTGGTCGATGGAAGGTGGAAACGGCAATCGACGCGTTGGCCAGGGTTGCGTCCGACACGAAGCGACCAGCCCCACTCCGTCTGCCAGCAATCAAGACCCTCGGCCAATTCGCCAGCGAGGCAGCAGTGAAACCGCTCGACCAACTCACCCGTGACCAGTCAACGGCGATGGCTCTGCGGATCGCAGCGGTGGCTGCTCTGCTGAACCAACAACCGCAGGTGGCAGCCACGACCGCTGCCGGTCTGCTGGCTGATCCACTCGCTGAACCCAATCAGATCGCCATTTTCAAAGCCTTCCTCTCCCGCCAGGGAACGCCGGCGGTTCTGGCTGCGGCAATCGAGGCGAACCAGCGTCCGCTGCCGGCCAGTGTGGCCTCGGTAGGCCTCAAACAGCTCGCCGGCTCCGGTCGGGATGAGCCAACGTTGAAGGCGACTCTGAAAAGGCTGCAAGGTGGTAGCGAGCAGCCAATGGGAAGGCGTAGCTTCTCGGCAGCCGAAATGGCTGAGTTCCTTGCCTTCGTGCAGGCCTCGGGCAGTGCGCCCCGGGGCCACGAAATCTATCGCCGTGAAAAACTGCAGTGCGTGAAATGTCACCGGGTCGGAAAGGAGGGCGGTCGGGTCGGCCCCAACCTGTCGACGATCGGTGTCGCCAGTCAGCCCGACTACATCGTCAATTCGTTGCTGGAACCGGCGAAGAATGTGAAGGAGGGCTACAACACCCTCGTGGTCCTGACCGTTGACGGCCAAGTCGCTACCGGCATACTGACGATCCGGGCCGATGACATCGACGAAGAATCAGCGGGAACCTCGCTGATGCCAGTTGGGCTGGTCGATCAGCTCTCCCGGCAGGAACTTGCCGACCTCACCTGCTATCTGCTCGGCCTTGGGCGGGAGGGCTTGTAGCCGGCTGTGGTACTTGCGGCCTGCTACCACATCTGTCAGAAAACGGGTTTCCGTACCCTCGGAGCCTGCACCGGATGCCCTCGCTGAAACGTATTCTCGTCACCGGCGGTGCCGGCTTTCTCGGCAGCCATCTCTGCGAACAGCTCGTGGAGCAGGGGCATGACGTGATCTGCGTCGACAATTTCTTCACCAGCCAAAAGACCAACGTCACCCACCTGCTCGGCTGCGGCAACTTTGAACTGCTACGGCACGACATTATCCATCCGCTCTGGCTGGAGGTGGACGAGATCTACAACCTTGCCTGCCCGGCCGCCCCTGGGCACTATCAGTACAACCCGATCAAGACGATGAAGACATCGGTCAGCGGGGCGATCAACATGCTCGGAATGGCCAAGCGGTGCCGGGCCAAGGTACTGCAGGCCTCGACCAGCGAGGTCTACGGCGACCCGGAGGTCCACCCGCAGCCGGAAAGCTACCGGGGCGCCGTCAACCCGATCGGTCCCCGGGCCTGC
>RFVE01000124.1 GCA_009922585.1 Planctomycetia bacterium | reverse complement strand
CCTTCAGCCGCACGGTGGATGCGAGTATCCGGGGCGAAGATTATCCCGAAGGACATCTTACCTGTCCCGACCCCGTCCCGATCCGCTGGAACGATGCCGATTCCCCTTATCGGCAGTTCAACCTTCCATCGCCGGACAAGAATTGACTGCTTCGTCAGTCACAAGTCTGCTGCTGGACAATGCGGTTACGGCTGCCCGATGAGTGCGTTGGCGATCGGTCGGAAGGCTTGTTCTGCGGGGCTACCAATCGCCTGATAGGCATCCCAGCCAAGCTTGTGTTTTCCGGTTTCATCAACGATGCCCGATTCAATTTGGTCGAAGGCATAGAGCAATCCTGCCACCTGCCGTTTCTGGTCGGCCTCCGCGAGTGTCGGTGTATTGAAGCCCTGCTCAGAAAGCAGAATGGCCCGCGGCTTCCCTTGAAACTGCAGGCGTGGCTGAGCGAGATACTGCGGGAGAACAGCAATGTTCTTCAAAGTGATCAGCGGCGTGTTGAAGTCATTAGTGGGCAGTGTGTCTGCCCAGGTGTTGGGATTACGAAGGTTCTGGGGGTATGGGTGATAGGCAACGCCCCATTCAAAATCACCCTCGGCCCGGGCGAAGGCGGCAAACCGATCGAGCAGCCGACGAACCTGATACACCCCCGGCTTCTGTGGGGCCTTCGTCCAGTGATGGGTCAGCGAGATGAAGGCTCTGGCGTGCCGGTCAAACAGTCGGGCGGTATGGTGCATGATCCGGGCCGACCGGTGATACGACTCGGCATAACGGGGGAGCGGCTGGGGGCCCATGTTCGTCCACGTGGCGGCTTGATCAACTTCGTTGTGCATGATCCAGTTGGCGACACGGCCGTAGGAGCCATCCGCACGGGTCCAGCGGTCGGCCAGCAGGTGGAGCACTGCCGCGTAACAGCGGGCTGGAGTCTCGGCAGTCAGATTCGGCATCGCGTAGATGCCGCTTGCTTCGGCATCAGGATGAACCAGTGGCGACTGTGGCCGCCCCGTTTCATCCCGTTGATTCCCGATGAGCAGGATCGCCGAAACGATCACGTTGTTGGCTGCGAGCTGCCGCAGCGTTTCGTCGTATCGGTTGAGCAGTTTCTCGTTGATGAACCAGGTGCGGCCGCCATGCTCAAAGGCTTGCCAGCCGGGCCTGGCCTGGTCGTGAATCAGGCCAGTGAGAACGACGTTGAGCGTGGCATGCCGGATACCGAGATCAAAAATCTCATGGTCGGGGCTGCGGAGGGCAGGAATACCGCCAAGACCCTTACGATGCGGTGCAGTCTGTTTCGTCAACGTCCGGCCAATAGCCGGCCCCCAGGCCGTTGGCCAGCGGGCCGCTGACCCCCAACTGCCATCGTGGCCGACGAGACGAAACCGGAAGATGCCTCGGTCACGGCCATCGGCGGCAACCCGGGGAAGGTCGAGACGAAAACGCCCCTGTCCATCTGGTGTCAGCCGAGCGATCACGGCTGTGTGGTCAGCCTGATGTGAGGCTACTTCTGGTGGGATGGCAATCACCGCAGCTTGTTCGGAACAGTGGCCACTGAGCGTGATCTGCTTCGCGCCGACATGGACTGTGTCAATTGTCGCCGGGAAACTGCTGGCCGCAGTGGCCAGCATCAGCTTTGCGTCAGCCGTCCAGGCTGCAGCTTTACCACGATCCGGCGTTTGCTTGGTTGGTGATTCAGACGTTGACGGTGTGTGATCAAGATAATGATCAAAGTATTGCTCCCATACTGGGGCCATTGGCTTGATCGCCAGGCCCGGTGGTGACAGCGTGGTTGTCCAGGCCTGGAGTTTCTGTTGCAAAGCGGCTGCAATACCCGGATGCTCCGCCAGCCGGTTGTGCTGTTCACTTGGATCGGCGTCGAGATCGAAGAGGTATTCCCGCTGACCGCCTCGCAGTAGTTTCCAGCGTCCCTCTCGGATAGCCGCTTGGGCGATCCATCGCCAGAAAAGCGTCCGCTCCGGTGGCGGCTCCTCACCCGCCAGCCAGGCCGCGAGGTTGAGCCCGTCAAGGCTTGCCGGTTCGACGTCGAGCCCAGCGGCTGCGGTAACGGTCGCAGCGATATCGAGGGCAATCACCGGCTCGTCCAAGACCTGTCCGGCAGGAATTCGGCCCTTCCACGAGACCGTCCAGGGGACTCGGATGCCCCCTTCGGCAAGCATGCCCTTTTCACCGTTGAATGGCGTATTGAGTGAACCGTCCCAGCCGCTGGGGTCGCGGTCGAGTGGGCTGTCGGGCATGGTGATTTTCAGCGGGGCGCCATTGTCACCAAGAAAGAAAATGAGGGTGTTTTCCTCAAGCCTGAGCCGGCGCAGAGTGGCAGTAATGCGGCCGACGCCGTCATCGACGGCAGCGATCATCGCCAACGCCTGTCGCCGCCGCTCGGGCATTGTCCCCGGAAATCGCTCGGTGTAGCGGGACGGTGCGTCGAGCGGTGTGTGGGGCGCCCGATAAGCCAGGTAGAAAAAGAACGGCTGGTTCTGGTGGTGTTCGATGAACGAACAGCAATAGTCACTTACCACGTCGAGGTGATAGCCGCCGGCCGGGTGCTTTGCAGGGGGATGGGCGGGCCTGTCGAGTGGGCCGTTCCAGACCCCGGCGGCGTTATTGTGTTTGAACAAGAAGCGATCAAAGCCGTGCTGGCCGATCTGGGCTGGCGGCCCGAGATGCCACTTGCCGGCCATGCCGGTGGCGTAGCCTGCAGCCTGGAGTCGTTCGGCAAGTGTCGTCGCGGCGTTGAACCCGTCGAGGCCACCAGGCTGCTGGTACTCGGCATTTGATTCGAGGCCAAACCGATTCTGGTATCGCCCGGTCAACAGTCCAGCCCGCGAGGGGACGCACTGCGGGGCGGTGACATAGCCAGCCGTTAGCCGCGCCCCGGTAGCGGCCAAGGCATCGAGGTGAGGTGTGCGGACATCCTGCCGCACCCCCTGCGTCCCAAGATCGGCCCAGCCATGGTCATCGGTAAGGATGACCACGATGTTGGGGCGGGAAGTGGCTTCGGTCGGTCTGCTGGCGGAGGCGAACGCGGCTGGAAAGAGAAACAGCAGGACCGTCGGCAAGCACCGTCGCAGGGGGAGCATTACTTTGTCGTTGCTGCCTTTTCCTGGCCAAGCTCAAAGTCCAAGACATTCGGATCGGCGGTCACCTCGACGTCGAAGCTACGGCTGAGATGTCGGGGCGGCCGCATTGTCGCCCGAATGTCATCTTCGGCAATCTCCTGGGAAAAAGAGACCTTGTGCGGCCCGACCTTGGCCCCTTTGGCGACCTCAGTGAAGGTAAGTTCATACTTGCCTTCTGCATCGGTGAGGCCCGTCGAAGCCCGGCCATTCTCCGGCTGGAACATCACCGTGACATCGGCCAGTGGCTTGCCGTCGAGGGTGACGGTGCCGATGACGGGTCCAAGGGCTGGATAGTTCGCGGTCCGCGATGAGCAGGCGGTGCCAATAAGCGACAGGCCGATCAGCAGGGGTGTCAGAAAGAGGGACGTCTGGTCACAGTTTCGCCCAAGAGGCTTCCCGAGTGCCATAAGAAATCTCCTCTTTGAGGTTGTGACGTGAATCCAAAAAAACGAGGCCCCGGGGCGAATGCCCGCCCGGGGCCTTGGCGTCAAGCGACCCTCAGAAATCGTTCGACACCGTCTGGCCGTCGTTACGGCCGACGAGTTTTTCAAACGTTGAGAGATTCGCCGTTGCTGCTGCTGACCAGGTCCGCTGTGCGGTATGGTCGACCGCCTCGTTGAGCGCCTTGACCGATCCGTCACAGAAAAGGAACTGAATCACACCACCGGCATGATCGGAGTTGTAGCCACGTCGTGCTGCAGCGCTGCCTACGGTTGCGTTGAGCAGCTCAACCGCTGTGCCGAGATTTCGCTCGATGGAGAGCTGCTCGTTTTGAGCGTTGGTCACAAACAATAATGCTGCGGCACCAATCCGGCTCGACCGTTCGCCGACCATGATCGTCTTGCTGAGGCCGTCGGTGATCTTCCGGGTTTCGAGGTTGGAATCCCGCCAGAAGATTCCGTTCGGCGGCGGCACGGTGCCGCCCCACTGGGAATAGGGTGCTCCACCCTGACCGCCGGGGCCTCCCTCGGTGATGTACCGACCGCCGCTGTGCCACTTGAAGCTGGTGTTACTGCCGACGTAGTTGGAAGTCGTGGTCCGGGCTCCTGACGCGCCGCTAAGGTTGACGGTGCGCGCGGCGCCGCCGTTGATCGTTTCATAGCCGGCGTCGCTGGGGCACTGAAACCCGGCAACCTTCGTCTGGAGGTCGGCCAGGCTTCCCCCTGCTGTTGCCGGGTAATCGTAGGCACGGACCTTCAGCGGGTTGAATTTCTGGTAGAGGCTGGCCTCTTCGGCGTAGGGCAGGATCAACGTGCCCCAGCCCCAAGTGAAGCGATTATTGGAGTCCCAGGCATTGCCTGCATTTCCCGGAATCACCCCGACGTAGCCGGCCGGAAAATGCCGCTGGGCACTTTCGTGGTTGTGGATAGCCAGCCCGATCTGCTTGAGGTTGTTGGTGCAACTCGATCGCCGGGCCGCCTCACGGGCCTGCTGGACGGCTGGCAGTAACAGGCCGACAAGCACGCCAATGATGGCGATCACCACCAGTAGCTCGATGAGGGTGAAGCCTCGTTGGGAAAAACGTTTCATGATGGGGTCTCGCTCTCTTTTTATAAGGCTGAAAAAATAAGACGCTAGTTAAATAAAAGGTGTAAAGGTGGCAGACAGGCAAGACAACTTTGGTTGAAGGCAAAAGACTACTTTCGTCTCGAAGGCATGGTTGGTTCATCGAGCGGAAAGGTCAACGGATCGACGTCGTCGAGCCTGTCTTTGTATGACGGGACACCCCTGCCGCAGCCAACGATTGTCGCGACAGTTGCCAGCAGGGCACTGGCAATGATGAGCCGCCAGATCGCTACCATCCGCCCGTCACCTTTCCATCATTACTGCTGCAGATGAGGTTCCAAAGCGTCCAGTCGAGTGTTTCCGATGCCGTCCGCACCGAGCCGTCGGCCAGCGCGATCTGGACAATGCCGGGGTGAAACGAGTTGGCGCCCCAGGTCTGGCTATTGATTCCGCCGTAGGTCATGAATACGGGGCCGCCAACACCGGGCGGGCCGGACCCACCGCCGCCGGGAACACCGTAGATCCAGTTTCCGGGGGCGTCGCCATTTGCCTTCTTCCAGGGGGATGCCCCAATCTCTCCGCCAGTTGTCATGTCGATGAAGGCTGCCCGGCAGTAGGCCCTGGACGGTACGCCGGGAACGCCCGCCCCGTTGCGGCCAGCGGGCCCAAAGAAACTCGTGCTGGCGACTTCAGCAAGAAGCAGCGTTTTCGAGAGCCCATCGATGACATCCTGTGGACGCTGGCGATGAGGTTGATCGATGCCATTTTCACGGGATTGGCCAAGGACACCTGTGACATCAGCATTTACCGTCCCACCATGGCTGGCGACGGTGCTGACATAGCGGCTTCGCCACCAGTCATATCCCTCGCAGCCGACGTAGTTCGTGATAGTAAGATTTCGAGTTTCACTCGGTTCCGCAAAGAACGCATCAGTTGGGCAGCGAAGGGTGGCAACCTTCTTGTCAACATGTGGCTTGCCCCAGGCCGGCTGATTGAGGTCGATGCTGTCGGCCAGCGCCTGTTCCTCAAGGTAAGGAAGCAGGAGTGTGATCCAGGTGTGGTGGTTCTCGGTGAACGGTGCGCTACCAGTTTGAATGCCCCAAATTCCCCGTGGAGGAAAGGTTTTTTTCGCGTCAAGATAGTTGTGGGCCGCCAAGCCCAACTGCTTGACGTGATTCCCGCAACTTACCCGCCGTGCGGACTCGCGTGCCTGCTGCACGGCTGGCAAGAGCAGCCCGACTAATACACCAATGATGGCAATCACCACCAATAGTTCGATCAGAGTGAACCCATACTTTGATCGTCCATCACCAGTCTTGCGCATGACACCCTAGTCCTCAAGCGATAGCAAGGAGCATCGTGTGATGCCCATCGGTCGATCCCCGGCGAAGGTAGTATATCTAACGCCTGTATCTTGTCACAAGCGGTTTCGCACCGCGCAAGGTGATGTTCTCTGGGTATTGGTCTCCCGTACATCCGCTTTAATTTTTAGCAGTCGGCTGGCGGAAGAGGCCAGTTTGCTGGCTTTCTAGCCCTGGAAAGACCTGATAAAGGGCGGCCTTGTCTGCCGCGAAGACGTGCTGGAGCACTTCGGCAAAAAGATCGCGGGCGTCGCGTTGGATACCAAGCCCACCCGGACCCGAGGGGGTGGGGTCGGTGATCTCCTCCAGTGGCCAGTGGCCATGGACCTGACCACCGGCAACGCTGTCACCGAGCAGCATCGCCGCGAATCCGCGGCCGTGGTCAGTGCCCTGTGAGGCATTTTCATAAACCCTACGGCCAAACTCGGTGGTTACAAGCACCGTGACCCGCTGGTGGCATGAGGACATGTCAGTTTCGAATGCCGCCAGTCCCTTGGCCAGCCGGTCAACCAACGCCGCCTGCTGACCGTCCGTTGCGCCCTGAAAGAAATGTGTGTCCCAACCGGGCAGATCGAGACAGGCCACTCGCAGCCCGATGCCTGCCCGGATCAGTTCGGCAATCTGCCGCAGGCCGGCGGCAAAGGCGTTATTCGGGTAGGTGGCTGTGCGGCGTGTCGTCGCGGTGGTTGGCGGCAGTGATGCCACCCGACGAAACAGGTCGAGGGTTTGGAGCCCCTGTCTGCCGAGTGGATTCTGTTCGGCACCGTAGAGGCTGGCAAGGGTTTGAGTGATCAGAGGCAGGTCGGTTGCCGAACCCTGCACTGCGACTTCGTCGAGCTTTTCGAGGACGCTTGCCGGCCCGCCCCGCAACGATTCCGGCAGGCTCTTCCCGATGGCAACCGCCGGCAGTGGTCCGAGTTGGCCGCCGTCAATGGTCCGGAGAAACCGGCCAAGCCAGCCGCCGCTGACGGGGGCCGAAGTTGGCGAACTGCCATGCTCCATCTGATCCTGGCATTCGAAATGCGAGCCCGATGTGTTGTCAATCCCGACAGCCTGGACAAAGGCCAGCCGGCCATCGCGGTAGGCCGGCTCAAGGGCCGCCATGTCGGGGTGCAGCCCATAGTGATCATCGAGCCGAATGGCCGATCGGTTTCCCCTGCCGGGTGGCGGCACAGCCAGGGTTGGCCGTGACTGAAAATAGCGGTCGTCTCCGTACGGTGGCAGCAGGGACAGCGTGTCAGCACCACCTCGCAAAAAGACAACCACCAGTGTGGCGTCGTGGCCGGTGGGCCAGGCTTCGTCGTTACGAAGAAGCAGGCGGGTTTTCGGGCTGGCTGGCATGGTGAATCTCAGAAATGTTGTTGGCTGCTGAAGCCTCAGTGCCGCTGAAAGGCAGGGCTGGCCAGAATCATTCCCAGCAGCATGGTGTGTTCATGCCGGCTGGCAGCAGGCAACAACGGTGAAAAACTCCGCTGTTCGTCTCCTGTCGGCCGCCGGCCGATCAG
>RFVE01000123.1 GCA_009922585.1 Planctomycetia bacterium | reverse complement strand
GCATCTTGTTCGCAAGACGGTGCCGCTGGACGGCCTCGATGATGCCGCCCTTGAAGCCATCAGCCGCGAGCAGTGCCTGGCCCTGACGGCTGACGAGTTGCGGGCCGTGCGGGATCACTTTGCCGCCGTTGGCCGCCCTCCCTTTGAAATTGAACTGGAGACGATCGCCCAGACCTGGAGCGAGCACTGCTGCCACAAGACCCTCGGCAGCCCGATCGACCATCAGGGCCCTGACGGCCATGCCCGCTTCGACAACCTGCTGAAGGAGACCGTCTTTGCTGCCACACAGACCGTCCGCGAACGGCTGGGCCCCGACGACTGGTGCGTGAGCGTCTTTCGGGACAACTCAGGCGTGGTGCGGTTCGACGGCGACCACGACATCTGCGTGAAGGTCGAGACCCACAACCACCCCTCGGCAATCGAGCCCTACGGCGGTGCCGGCGGCTGCTCGATGGCGTGGTCGCCGGTGTCCGTGACTACGGCAACCGGATGGGCATTCCGACAATCGCCGGTGCGGTCGCCTTCCACCCCGGCTACCTTGGTAACCCACTGGTCTTCTGCGGGACGGTCGGCATCATGCCGCGCGATTCCGCCGACGGCCGTGTTGAGCCGGGCGACCTGGTGGTGGTCGCCGGTGGCCGGACTGGCCGGGATGGCATTCACGGAGCCACCTTTTCGAGCATCGAACTCTCCAGCGACAGCGAGACCGAGTCGGGCGGATCGGTGCAGATTGGCCATGCCATCCATGAGAAGACCGTCACCGACTTTGTGCTCGCGGCGGCGGCTGAACGACTGTTTCATGCCATCACCGACTGCGGGGCAGGCGGCCTCTCCAGTGCCGTCGGCGAGATGGGGGCCGAACTGGGTGCCGAGGTCGACCTCGACACGGTGCCGCTGAAGTACGCCGGCCTGTCGGCGACCGAGGTCTGGATCTCCGAGGCTCAAGAGCGGATGGTGCTGGCTGTCGCGCCGGCCGACTGGCCCCGGCTGGCTGAGCTTGCCCGCCAGGAAGGAACCGAGGCGACTGCGATTGGCCAGTTCACCGGTAACGGCCGGCTGGTGCTCCGCTGGGAGGGCGAGACGGTCGGCGACCTTGACTGTCACTTCCTGCATGAGGGCCGGCCCCGGCGGCGACTCACCTCGCGGTACACGCCCCCAGCCGAGACCGAACTCACCTGGTCACTCGACGAAGCCGACCTGGCGGCAGTACGACCATGAGGTGCAGGGGCAGAGCGTGCTCAAACCCCTGCTCGGGCCGGCCGCCGGACCGGCCGATGCCACGGTCATTCGCGGGGCTCTGGGCCGGCCGCGGGGCATCGTGCTGGGCGTCGGCCTGCGGCATCACCTCGGTCCACTCGATCCCTACCAGATGGCGGTCGGCGGCATCATTGAAGCGGTGGCCAACTGCATCGCTGCCGGGGCCGATCCAGCCCGCATCGCCCTGCTCGATAACTTCTGCTGGGGCGACTGCCGCCGACCGGAGTCGCTCGGCACGCTGGTCGAGGCCTGTCTGGGCTGTCAGGATGCCGCCATCGCCTTAGCGGCACCGTTTGTCAGTGGCAAGGATAGCCTCAACAACGTCTTTACCTGGACCGCTGCCGATGGCCAGCAGCAGGAACGGTCGATTCCGCCCACACTATTGGCGACAGCACTCGGCCAGATCGCCGATGTCGGCCACTGCATCTCGCCCGATCTGAAGCAGCCCGGCAGCCGACTGGCACTCATCGGACTGTCGGCCCCCGAACTCGCCGGCAGTCAGCTGGCGGTGCTCGGCCGAGTTGCCGGCGGGCAGGTGCCACAGGTCGACCTGGCCGGCTGCCGGCAGGTCTTTGAAACCATTCACCGGCTGGTCAGGCAGCGGCTGCTGCGGGCCTGCCACGATCTCTCCGACGGCGGGCTGGCCGTCGCCGTGGCCGAAATGGCCATCGGCAGTGGGCTCGGGGCGAACCTCGATCTGGCTGCCGTTCCGCTGGCCGCCACTGCCAGCCCGGCAACCGCCGACGATATCGTCAGTCTGCTGACGGTGGCTACCACCGAGACACCCGGCCGGTTCCTTTGTGAGGTTGCTGAGGCAGACGCTGCCGCCTTTGCCGCCGCCTGTGGGGACCTGCCCTGGGCCTGGCTGGGCCAGGTGACCGATGATGGACGGCTGACCCTCACGGCAGCCGAGACGGTAGTGGCCGACATTCCTGTTACTGCTCTTGATGCTGCCTGGCGGGCCCCCAGCCTGGCCCACGCCGGCACACTCTGCTGAGCAGGTTTCTCCCCCTTCCTTTTCGTTCCGTTGGCAGACTGGTTCCTCGCATGCTTGCTCCCCGCGCCCTTGTCCTTCGTGGTCCCGGCACCAACTGTGACCACGAAACCGCCCATGCCTTCGAACGGGCCGGTGGCCTCAGCCGCCGCATCCATGTACAAGCCCTCGCCGAGAAGCCGGCGTTGCTCGACGATGTGCAGATTTTCTGCATCCCCGGCGGCTTCTCCTACGGCGATGACATCGCCAGCGGCCGCATCCTGGCCCTTGAACTGAGCCAGCGACTCGGCGATGCCCTCCGAAAGTTCCACGACCGCGGCGGATTAATCCTGGGCATCTGCAACGGCTTTCAGGTCTTGCTGCAGACAGGGCTGTTGCTGGCCGATTCTGCCACCAGCAGCGGCCGACAGGCGACGCTGGCCCACAACAACTCGGGCCGGTTTGTCGACTGCTGGGTGCATCTACAGGCCAAGCCGGGCCGCTGCGTGTTCCTGCAGGGGTTGAGCCGGTTTGAGCTGCCGGTGGCCCACGCCGAGGGCCGGTTCGTGACGACCACCGCGGAGGCCCTCGAAGCACTCGATCAAGCGGGCCAGCTGGTGCTGCGATATGCCGACAACGCTGCCGGGCAGCCCACGAACCCAAACGGCTCAGCCTGCGACGTCGCCGGTGTCTGCGACCCAACCGGCCGTATTCTTGGCCTGATGCCCCACCCTGAGCGGTTTATCGAAGCAACCCAGCATCCGGCCTGGATGGGCCGGCTCGACCCCACCGCCGAGGCAGCCGGCCTGATGATGTTCCGAAATGCCATCCGGGCCGCCGGCGGAGATGCAGGTTGACCCCGGACAGCTGGTCGACCTACTTTCCCCACCCGCTACTGTCGCCGCGCCCTCTGGCCCTCAGACGCCCATGCTGCTGCGTCACCATTCTTCCTGTCGTTCCTCCGGCCCATGCTGGTCGTTCCTGACCATCGCTGTGGCCGGCGTCGTGGCAGCCAACGGCTGCCAGTTGCCTCCTGCAGCTGGCTGGCTGGACGTGTCGACCGTGCTTTCAGACCAAACGCTAGCCGACACCGGCGACGGTCGACGCGATGGAGACAGCCGCCTGAAGACCATGCCGCTGGAGCTGACCTTCGTGCGGTATGCCGAGGACGATGCCGAACTCAGGACTGATTTGTGGAATCTCGTCGATGAACAGTTTCTGCCGGGTGATCTGCGGCATCGGCTGGCGAGCAACGGTCTGCGTGTTGGGCTGATTCGGGGACTTATGCCACCGGAGTTATCCGAACGGCTGACCCCAACGGCCGATGCGACCGGCACTGAGCCGACTGACAGCCCACTGGCGACCGACCGGGCGGTGGTCCGGCGTGTGGTGCAGACCCTAGCGGGACAGTCCAACGAAATTGTGGTCACTCCCCGCGTTGACGAACTGGTACTGCTGGAGCGGGACAGCCGATCGGCTGCCGAGACGCTATCGGGGCAGACCTATCGGGCCGCCAGCGCGATCTTCGACGTGCAGGTCACACCGGCGGCCGACGGTGGAACGGAATTCGAGGTGCTGCCACTGATCCGGCACGGCGCGGTTGAACGAAACTGGATCGGCGATGATGGTGCCTTCCGGCTTGAAGCTGGCCAACAGCGAACAGTGTTGGACCGATTGGCAGTCAACCTGCTGCTGCCGGCGGATGGAACGCTCATCATATCCTGCGCCGGTGAACCCTCGTCAGCAGTTGGCGACGCCTTCTTCCGGGACCCACGGGGCCGACACGATGGCTGCCGGCTGCTGGTCATCCGGATGCTGGCCAGGACGACCGACCCGATGTTCACTACCATGGCCGGCGGCTGAGAAGCTGGGCAAGCCTGGGGGGGCGAGCGGCTGACTTTACGACGGGTTGGTTCTGACGTGCCTGTTATGCCGATTGATCCGGAAGGAGTCGGTGGCTTTCGTCCTGTGGACGGTGGGCTGGCCGGCCCCGAATTTTGACAGCCTGCAGCGGGAATGTTTTCTCAAGCTGGCCATGGCTGCCGTTGATTCTGCGGGCAATGATATGAGCACCACAGCAACTACGAAAACCAACGGACGCAAGCATCGCCCAAAGGCCTCAACCGTGTTTGCCGCCGCCTTCCTGGCCGGCGCTGCGGCCGCGGTGGGGGTGAATCGGGCCTTTGATGTTCACCTTGCCCAATCGGTGCCCCAGGTTGAGAGTGAACCGATCTTCGTGGCGATCCGCTCGCTGCCGAA
This sequence comes from Planctomycetia bacterium, assembly GCA_009922585.1. Classification (GTDB taxonomy): domain Bacteria; phylum Planctomycetota; class Planctomycetia; order Pirellulales; family UBA1268; genus UBA1268. Next base: position 3,073 of record RFVE01000123.1, on the reverse strand, counting down.
GGGTTCACCCGTCACGATCTACGACGTTGCACTGCGGGAGTGGCCCAAGGCCATGCTGCCCTCGACCGCGCTACGGGCAAACACCATCTTTGACAACATGGTGCTACGGCACCCGCTTCAGGAGGGACAGCCGATTCTGTCGCTGCAGTTGGCTCAAGTGAGTCCCGAGCCGGCAGCCCAGATTGCTGCCACAGTCCCAGCCTCAGTTGAGCCCGAACGAGTTGTGCAATCAGGTCCGCTCACACCTGCGCCGGCGTTTGTTCCGTACAAGGCAGCTACACCGATTCCGGCACCGGCGACAAACGAGCAGCCACAGGCCACAGTCACCCCAGCGGCTGGCAGTGACCTGGCAAAAGTCGAGCCGACAGAAGCCGAGCCAGCGGCGCAAATGACACCAGAACCGGCAGCGGTTGCCGAGGCAGGAACACCCGAGCCTGAAACCGTGGCCGCTCGCGTGACTCATGACACGCCGAATCTCACCGAAGCGACCGAAACAGGTCCGATTCCTTCCGAACCGATGGAAGTGGCCACTGCTGATCCCATTCCAGAACCGGCTCCTACCGTCGCGACCACCGAAACGAGTGCTGAGCCAGCCATGGGCGAGCCGGTCCCAGCAGAACAGGTCGCTCAGCCAACTACCGCCTCGGTGGCTGCAACGGTTGCAGCAGCTGAGCCGACGGCTTCCCCTGCCGAACCCATGACTGAAGAGCCGGCCGCTGCTCCAGTAGCCGCCAGTGTTGCGGAGGAAAATGGGCAGCCAGCCGAGCCCACCCTCGCCAGCGCCAACAAGCCAACCTCAGTTGCGCCAGCGGTCGAACCAGTCGACGTGACAGCAGCTGTACTGGCGGAGGCTGCAGCCCGACAGGCAGAGGCTGCCAATGCCGCAGAAGAGCCGGCAACCATGGTGGAATCGCCCACGCCGGAAGCGATTGCCGAATCAACGACCAGTCTCAGTGCAGAGGACAAGCCAGCGGCTGCCGTCAGTCCAACACCTGCCAGCCAGCAGGTGATGCGGTACCTCGTGGTACCTGAGCGGATCGCCCTTCAGGTCGATCATTCGTTCACCCGGCCGCAGCCCCCGGCGGCTGTGAAACCGCCAGCCGAGCGGCCGAATCAAAGCCAGGGCGTCCGTCGGCTGCCCGAGGCAGCAGCCACCGCCGAACGCACCCGCAGCAACCAGTCAGCTGCGACCCAGCGCAGCAATCAGTCTCATACGACTCGGGGCAGCAACCGCCAGCCGGCCGAACAGTTGCAGGCCGCCGCCGGCAAGATCCCCCAGGCACCATCCCGACAGCAGCCAACCAGCGGCATTGAACAACAGGCCGCCGCCGATCAGGACGATGCCAACGAGCCCATTCTAAAGTCGCTATTCCCCAAGCTCTCAGCCGGCCTGACTGCGATGGGTCAGGAGTGGCGTGAATTTCGGGACGGCACTCGCCAGCCAGCCTCCAACGAGCAACGAGCAGCAGGTCCTACCAAGACGAGCAGTAGCCAGCGATCGGCGGCTCGTCCGCAACAATCACGCTAGTCGAGCAGCAAAAGGCTAGCCGACGGGCCGCCGCCGGATGACTGCTAGACCACCGGCAACTCCGACGATAGCCCCCACTGCACCAAGGCCAGCCAGGGCCAGAGCCATCCCCCGGCGGAGGAACGTCTGCTGGGCGAATAGCTTTTCGATCACCATTTGTGGGCGGGAAACAGTGGTGGTGGAGAAGTGATTTTTCCAGGCTTCATAGATCTGGGAGTCAGTCTGCCTCGCAACGTTCTGACGAATAGCCTCAGGGTCTACCGGTGATTCAATGGTTCGTCCCAGCCAGGCTGCCGCCCCCCACGACACGAACGCGACCAGCCCGCCGGCCAGCAACATGCCCTGAGCAGGCCCCCAAACCCGCCGGGACCGCGGAGTCGCTTCCTGGGCGAGCGGCAAGCGGCTAAGTTCCCGCAATTTGGGGACGTTGACCACCGATTGACAGTTGGTGCAGACAACCTGCCCGCCCGCCTGGCCGCCACTGACTGCAATTTCCGCCCCGCACGGACATGACAGTAGATGTTTTTGCACGACTCCTCTTCCCTCCTGAGCCCCTGCTAGCCCGCCGCTGAAATCACCTGCTTTGGTTTGTATCGCCGTAGGGATCGCAGAAAACCCGAGTAAGACAGGGTCACCAGCGGACCGACCCCCGGCGGCAAAACAGTTCTGCCACCTGCTAAAGCCGGTTCCGTCCCACTGTTTTACCACCGGAGCTGGCACGATCACTATTTTGAGCGCCTTTTGACAGGAGAAAAGTTGGCGTCTCGCCGCTGGCGGCTGCATACTCAAGCAGCGGTGCGGCTGTCAGTGCCGACTTGCCCGAGAAACTCGTCACCTCACCTCCTCCAGGTCATCCCGAATCGGTCGCCTTCGGCGCCGGCAACGGCCTCTCCGCCCCCGGGCGTTGGACCGGACCGGTTACCCGATCCTCCTAGGCCTCCTGGGCCCGCAAAAATCGTTGCTTTTTTCCCCCACTGGACTTGTCCGCGACTTGAATCACACTGTCGGTCACGCGAATGATGGTTGCATCAGTCGTGGCCTCTGGCGTCCGCCGCCGGCCGGCCGAAGGCGTATGTCCCCCCCAGCCCGCTTGTCCCTCCCCACGATCGACCACCATTGATTTACTGCCACAGTTGACAGCCGGTGACTCACCGCACCAGCAACGGCAGCTAACCAGTTTTTGTTTTCTAGACCGCAGGAAACCGAAGGAGTTCTGCCTTGTACGATTCGCTCTTGGACGAACTTGAAGATGACGTGGTCAGCCGCCCCCAAGAAGTTGAGGAACTACGTTGATGGAGCGAATTTAGACGAGTCGGACAACGACGCCGAAATCACCGCTGAAGAGACTGGCACGAAAGCGAAAGCTTCCGCCGATTCGGATGCGAGTGACAATGACAACGATGACACCCTGACCGAGCAGATCGAGAACTGGTCGGACGATCCGGTGCGGATGTACCTGACCCAGATGGGCGAGATTCCGTTGCTCACGCGTGCCCAGGAGATCTATCTCGCGCGGCAGATTGAAACAACGCGGGCTCAGTTCCG
>RFVE01000122.1 GCA_009922585.1 Planctomycetia bacterium | reverse complement strand
TTTTCTGCTGGCCTGCTGCCGTCCTGATGGGCTGATTGCCGGCAATGAGGCGGCGGCTCATGGGCCGATGTATGGACACGCCTTCGCCACCCTGGCGTTGGCCGAGTGTCTTGGTGAACAGGCAGCAGGTGGGCTGCGGCCGAAGCTGGTCGCAGCGGCAGGGCTGATCAAGCGATCGCAGGCTGCCAGCGGTGGCTGGCGGTACCAGCCGCTGCCGCAGGACGGGGATGTCTCGGTGACTGCGGCCGTGCTGGTGGCGATTCGGGCCTTGGCGGTCGCTGATATCGACGTCGATCAGCGGTTGGCCGAACGGGCCATCGGCTTTGTTGGTCGGTTGCAGAACAATGATGGAGGCTTTCGCTATCTGGCAGATCCTGGCCCCAGTGCCGTCCCGCGATCGGCAGCGGCCCTGTTCGCGTTGCAACTTGCCGGGGTGCGTGGAACCGTGATTGATCGTGGCTTTGCCTGGCTCGACCGACAGCCTTTCGAACAGGAGTCCAACGACGGGTATCGGATGTACGGCCTCGCCGCTACGGCGGCCGCCCGCTGGCAGCGGCGACTGGCGACCGGCGACACTGCCACCTGGGATGCTTGGTTCAGCCGGGCTGCCTCGCTGCTGCTGGCCGAGCAGCAGCCCGACGGTTCGTGGGCCGACCCGTCCTGCCGGGAGTACGGCACGGCCGCGGCGGTGTCGGTGCTGCAGACGCCTGCCGGCCTGTTGCCGATCGTTGCCGCCGAGGGTCAGGCGGGCGAGGAGTCCAGACCATGAAGCGGCAACGCGAGTTGAAATGGCTGCCACAGTTGTGCCTGGGCCTCATGTTCAGCGTCAATGGAAGCTGGTGGCTGGTGGCGGCAGAGGTGCCTGCTCCGCCGGCAGTCATGACCGCGAACGTGCCTCCCTGGCCGGTCGGACCGTTTGTCATGCTGCGGGGCGGTGGTGTCGTGGCCGGCCGGCTGCGAGAACTCGCGGCTGATCGCGTGATGGTTGATTCGGTTTCGTGCGGAACACTCGACCTGCCACGGACGGCTGTGACGGGCTACCGCAGCAGTCCCCGAGTCGGCCCACTGATCAACACGGCCGGGAATGCAACCATTTGGGTAACGTTGGCCAACGGCGACCGAGTTGCGGCAACCACCGTCCGCAGTGACGGTCTGGTCCTCTGGCTCGATGGCTTTGCCGAATCGAATCCCATCAGGACACCGCTTGAGATTCCATTTGAGCGGATTCTTGGCATCGACTTTGGTGTTGGCGACACGTCGGCTCTTGCGTGGCAGCCGGCTGAGGTTGGCCCTGGTGGAACCGGAGGAGGGCCCAGCCGGGGCCTTGGCAACGTCGTTGACCCGGGGATGCACCTATTCCGGCGACTGGCCACGGCTACGGGGGCAGACCGGCTTCACAGCGATCGGTCTGCATGCGCCGGCGGCTGTCCGCTATCGGTTCGACCGGCCTGCAGTCCGATTCACGGCGACGGTGGGCATCGATGACACCGCGGGGCAGGGGGGCAGCGTGCGGGTGCGAGTGCTAGCAGGCACCCACGCCCCCGCCCAGGACACGCACGTTGAAGTGTTCCGGTCGCCGGTCATCAGCGGCGGTGATGCGCCCCTGGCGATTGACCTGCCGTTGGCCGATGCGACTAGCTTGGAACTGCAGGTTGGGCCGGCCGACGGCGGTGCGGTACTCGATCGAACACTCTGGCTCGATCCACAGGCCTGGTTCAGATCCGCAGACTAGGTGTCGTAAAGATGAGCCGTGGCGGTTTTCGTAGGAGCACCTGGCTGAGCAACTGATGAAGTGAAATCACCCTGACGTCGAGGTTTCAGTTGAATTGACCACTGGAATCTCAAGCTTTCGGAAATGCTTGTCGTGATGTTTCGGTCGGGAGTGGCCTTCATCAAGATCGCCGGGAGTAGGTGTTTCCCAAGCCCGGCCGGTTGTCCGTGGGGATGACGTTGCAGATCGCGTCGTAAACTTTTCGAACGCCGGGCACGAGGTTTCGGACCTCGGCGGGTTCAATCACATGCAATTTCTGCATCGATCGCCACGAACTGATGATCAGGCTTTTCAGGAAATCCCGCTTCTTGACAGTCCGGCCGCTGCGGCGAAGCATCCAGACCTCGTCTCCGTAGCGGGCATCCCAATCCCGCCATTTCGCAGACAGTACGAGGGTCTCTTCAATGCGGATCTCCAACCCGCCACGAAGTTTGCCAGTCACCGGGTTGAGATAGGTGTTGATCTCACGATCGCTGATCTTGCCAAGCGCCTCGCTGACAAAGTCGAGTACCGCCTCCGTTCCGACCATGCCCTGCGTCAAAGCCTGATTGAGCACGGGCCGTAGCAGATCGGCAAGCGTCTGCCGGTTGAAGTTTGCGATCGTGAGTTGGGCCGGTGATCGGGGCATGGCACCGAATGGGGCAGGCACGAGAAAGAAACAGCAGTCTTCAACTGCCTTCACAACCCTTGAGGAATACAGTCACCATCAGTCTTCTAGGGGGGTGATTAGTAGCTTGTCAAGCTATGGGGAAGACAGTGCTTGGAAAGTGGCTGAGCTGTTTCGCTGAATGACGTGACGATGCGGTTGGTCACCGCGTCGAAGGACGTCTCGGCAGGAGGTTCTGAGAACGGTTCGTGAGGGATTGCCAATCGGAAACACCAGCGTCCTTCTCGAGTCGGTCAGCGGAAGCAATGGCGAACACTGCAAAGTAGCTCCTGGATTTAAGAGCGTTGCTGTCCGACGCCGTGACTCAAGCGATTCGGAAAAGAGGTCTGCATGGTGCGGGCGTACGCGAGCAGGGCCGAGCGGATGGCCACCGTCGTTCAGCCGGCAACAGGCTAATCAGGCGCCGTACTTGCCCAGCCGGCCGGCGTGAGCCATTGCCAGCAGCATCAGGTGCTTGGCCTGAAACTGGCCCAGACCGCCTCCGAGGCAGTCCCGCTCGCCGAAGGCAGTGCGGCCGTCGGGCCGGCAGGCGTCTGCCACCAGCAGCGTCGGCACCGGGTGCCAAGAATGGCTTTTGAGCAGGCTCGGGGTCGAATGGTCACCCGTCACGATCAGCACGTCGGGCTTGAGGGCCTCGACCCGCGGGATGACCGCATCGAATTCCTCGATCCGCTTCACTTTCTCGGCAAAGTTGCCGTCCTCGCCGGTGGAGTCGGTGTATTTGTAGTGCAGGAAGAAGAAGTCGTAGTCGTTCCAGCAGGCGGCCAGCTGATCGACTTCCTCAGCCAGCGTCTGTGGCGTGCCGACCAGCTTCATGCCGACCAGGCTCGCCAGCCCCTTGTACATCGGATAGACCGCGATCGCGGCCGCCCGCAGGCCATAGAGTTCCTCGTAGGTCGGCAAGGCCGGCTTGGCGGCGAAGCCCCGGAGAGTCAGGCCGTTGGCCTTGGGTTCGTCCTTGAGCAGTTCGCGGGCCTGCCGGACAAACTCCTTGGCCACCTCGACGGTGCGGGCGGCAGCCGGATCGAGCGGCTTGGGATCGAGCGGTGCGACACCGACCGCCTGCGGATCGGTGTCGGCCACTCGGCCATCGAGGCCCGGACCGCGGAAGACCACGACGAAGCGGTGCTCTTTTACCGGTTTGACAAAGACTTCGATGCCATCGATTGCCACCGCCTGGAGTTTCTCGACGACCTGAAAACTCTCCTCAGACGGAATCCGGCCGGCCCGGCGATCACTGATGAGGCCACTTGCGTCGAGGGTGCAGAAGTTGCCCCGGGCGGCGACGTCGTGGGGGCCGAGTTCAAAGCCGATGCCGGTCGCCTCGAGGGCCCCCCGGCCGATTTTGAACTCAAGCGGGTCGTAACCGAACAGGCCCAGGTGGCCCGGCCCCGAGCCTGGGGTGATGCCGGGCAGCACCGGCAGGCTTGAGCCGCTCGTGCCGATCGCCGCCAGCCGGTCGAGGTTGGGTGTGGCAGCGGTCTCCAGTTCGGTCTTGCCGCCCGGTTCGGTCGGCAGACCGCCCAGGCCGTCCGCCACCAGCATGACGATCTTGGTGTTGTTCTTTTCGGCCAGGTCGCGGATCAGATCGTGCTCGGTCATGGTGGCGTCTCCAGGAAACGGGGCAGGGCGTGGCCGCGGCGGGCGGTGCCATCGGCACAGTTGTCGGCTTAGGCGGGGGCATCTGCAAGGGGGGCGGTGAAAGACGTCTCTCGCCACCGCAGCCGAAAGCTCAGGTGGAGCAGGTAGCCGACCGGGCCCGAGAGGAAGGTGAGTAGCAGGCTCAGGCTCCGCAGCGGCCAGGGAATACCGGCCGCGACCGCTTCGCGGGCAATCACCGTACCAACCACCATGTCGAACACGAGGTAATGAGTCCAGGCGGCGGCGAAAACGAAATCGTCAGCAAAGGCCTGGCGGAGGCCAGCAATGGTCATGACGTCGCCCGGAGGTGGCCCGCCAGCGGCGAGCTTCCAGCCGATCACCGCGACATAACAGACCGCCAGCCCAGCCGGCACCAGGCGGCGACAGAGGGTGCCGGTGACAAACCGGTTGCCGGGCAACACCAGCAGCGGCAGCCAAGCAAGCAGTGCGACTGTGTTGGTGATCTGAAAGAGTTGCTCGGCCATCGTCACCTCCGGTAAGGTTTCCGCTGGTGGGCTGTCACCCGCAGCGCCGCCAACCGATGATCGTACCACCGCCACCGGGGCGGCCCCGCCTATAACCCTCCAATGAGTGCCACTTGATGAGCAACGTTCGCCCCACGCCCCCAGACGATCCGATTGCCTTCGACGCCGCCGCAGTACTGGCCACCGGCGGTATGAGTCAGGCCGATCTCGATGGCCTGACTGGGCCGCTGGAGCAGGCGCGGGCGGAAAGCCTGGCCGATCTCGACCGTTGGCGGAGCGGTGAGGCTGGTCCCGAGCCGCTCGACCCAGCCTTCATCGACCTGCCCGAGCGGTTGCTCGCCGACTACGGTACTAACCGGCCCGAGAGCGAATTATTTGCAATCCTGCAGACTGCGAAGCGGCTGCGTGAGGCGGTCGACCGCGTGGTGGTGCTCGGCATCGGTGGCTCCTACATGGGTACCCGTGCTCTGTTCGAGTCGTGCTGCCATCCCTTTCACAACGAACTGTCTCGGGGCGAGCGGGGGGGCAGGCCCCGGCTGTCATTTGAAGGCTTCAATATCGACAATGACTCGGCCCAGGGGCTGCTTGATGTGCTGGCTCCAGCCGAGCGGGCCGATGCCGATGACCTGTTGACCCAGTGGGCCCTGCTGGTCGTCAGCAAGAGTGGCGGCACGCTTGAGACGGCTGTCGCCACCCGGTTGTTCCTGCGGGAACTGGCCGACGCGGTGGGCCACGACCCGGCCCGCCTGGCCGAGCGGCTGGTGCCGATCACCGGCGCTAGTGGCAAGCTGGCGAGCTTGGCCCAGACCCTCGGCTGTCCCGATGTCTTTGGCATTCCTGACGGGGTCGGCGGCCGCTTTTCGGTGTTTACGGCGGTTGGCCTGCTGCCGGCGTCGATCGTCGGCATTGACGTGGTGCGGCTGCTGGAGGGGGCCGCGGCAATGACGCGGCGATTCCGCGAGGCTCCTGCGGCCGAAAACCCGGTGCTGCAGTACGTGGCCGTCTCGCACCTGGCCGAAACCCAGATGGATGCCACGATTCGGGTGCTCTCCAGCTGGAGCAACCGGCTTGAGTCGGTCGGCTTCTGGTACGACCAGCTGCTTTCAGAAAGCCTTGGCAAAGATGAGAAAGGGGCGACACCGCTGACAGCGGTCACCACTCGCGACCTTCACTCGCGAGGCCAGCAGCATCAGGACGGCCGCCGCGACAAGCTGATCACCAACCTCTGCGTCGGAGAACCTCGCCGCGACCCGCTGGCACTGCCGCCGTTGACTGGATCCGATGGCAACGAGGATCAGCTCGATGACCTGATTGGTACCACCTGGCCAGCGATGCTTGCTGCTGCGGCCGACGGCACCAATGAGGCCTATGCTTCAGTCAAGCGGCCGACGGCGATGATTCAGCTGCCGCGGATTGACGAACACACCGTCGGCCAACTGCTGCAGATGTTGATGCTGGCCACCGTGGTCGAGGGTCGGCTGGTTGGCACAAATCCCTATGGCCAACCGGGCGTCGAAGCCTACAAGAAACTGATGATGAAGCGGCTGAGGCCTTGAGGGCTAACCAGCCCAAAGCCCTCCGGAGCTCTCGAGAGGGTGCTTTTCTGGAAGCCAACGGGCCTTGGCGTCAGCGGTTTGGAAACGCCCCGCGAAACTTCGTTTCAAAACTTCTCTTACGCTGGAGGAAACCAATGGCTGTCACCGTGACCTGGAGCGGGCATTCGACCTTTCTCATTGATACCGGCAGCGGCGTCCTGCTGGTCGATCCGTTCTTCGATGACTGCCCGACTGCTGCGTTCAAGGCGGCTGATGTCGCCTGCGATGCCATCCTGCTGACGCACGCCCACTTCGATCATCTGGCCGACTGTGTGCCGATTGCAAAGCGGACCAGGGCCCCGGTCTTCTGTGCCTTTGAGATCGCCCAGTGGCTCAGCGGCCAGGGGGTTGAGCAGGTGACCGGCATGAACCTCGGCGGGGCGACTTCCGTGCCGGGTGGTCGGGCGAAGATGGAATTGGCCCACCATTCATCCAGCCTGCCTGATGGCAGCTATGGCGGCCCAGCCGCGAGCTGGCTGCTCGACGTGGGGGGGGCGAGGATTTTCATTGCCGGTGACACCGGCCTGTTTTCTGACATGGAGCGAATCGGCCGACCCGACGGGCAGGGCAGGGGGCTCGATCTGGCCATCCTGCCGATTGGTGATTTGTTCACGATGGGTCCGGAGGACTCGCTGGAAGCGATCCGCCTGCTCAAGCCCCGGCTGGTGTTACCGTGCCACTACAGCACCTGGCCACCAATTGAGCAGGATCCAAAAGTCTGGGCCGACCGGGTGCAGGCAGCCGGGCTGGCCGAGGCGAAGGTACTTGCTCCTGGCGAGTCGCTCAGCCTCTCCGCCAGATGAACTGGCGATGACTGAGCAGCCGCGGCTACGGCTAGCACCGCTCGGCCGGCGGCACCTGCACTTCGACCATGTCGCCGGACAGCCGGGTGGGAAAGACATCGACTTTCAAAGCCGGGTTGTCGCACCAGGCACCGTCACAGACGGCGAACCGCCAGGCGTGCCAGGGACAGGTGACGACGCCATCGACGAGAGGACCTGAACCGAGTGACGCCCCCATGTGCGGGCAGAGGTCGTCCATGGCGTGGTAGTTGCTGCCGTCGAAAAAGACTGCCACCAGGCGGCCAGCCACCTCGAAGGTGCGGCCCTCGCCAGCTGGAATCTCCCCCGCCTTGGTCACGGGGAGAAACGGATGGTTGGACAAGTCGGTCATCAGGCTACCTTTGCCGCTATCATAGCAACAGCGACCATCACTGCTGGTACCGTTTCCCTTTCGGCCCAAACACGGACGTGGCTGTTTCGTTTCAACTTTTGGTACTCGACGTTGATGGCACCGTCACTGACAGCCAGCATCAGGTGACGCCTGCTGCCCGTGAAGCAGTCCGGCAGGTGCAGGACGCTGGCATCCAGGTGCTGCTGGCCACCGGTCGCCGCTACCGTGACGTCCTGCCCATTGCAGCCGAACT
>RFVE01000121.1 GCA_009922585.1 Planctomycetia bacterium | reverse complement strand
TGGGCGGGTGATCAGCCGCCGACCAACAACGCACCGCTTCGTGAGGGCAAGGCGAGGATTTATGAAGGTGGTCAGCGGGTGCCGTTGATGATCCGCTGGCCGGGTAAAACCAAGGCCGGCAGTACCAGTGACGCCGTCGTCGGACCGATCGATCTTTATCCCACTGTCCTTGAATGCGTCGGCGTAGAGCCGTCGGCTGAACACGTGATTGACGGTGAGTCGCTGGTGCCGGTGCTCACCCGTGTCGGCGGTATAAGCCGGCGGGCTTACTTCACCTGGTTTCCCCATCTGATTCCTGCTGTTTCGGTGCGGGAGGGTAGTTGGAAGCTGATCCGACGGTTTCAGCCGCATCCTGACTATCCCGAGGTTCGCGAGTTGTACGACCTCGCTACCGATATCGGCGAGACGCACAACCTTGCGGCCCGCATGCCGGAGAAAATGGCGCACCTTGACGGCCTGATCGATCAGTTCATCGACGAGATTGTTGCCGTTGCGCCACGGCCGAATCCTGCTTACCAACCTCCGGGACCACTCGATGGGCTGGTCTTACGGTCCTGTACGGCAGAAGTTACTGCTGATTCAGCGACGTTCACAGCGACGGGCCGGCAGCCGTTTCTTGGCACGGCGGCAGTCAAAATGCCCGGGCCACTGAAGGTCATGCTCACGATTCGCAGCCGCACAGGTGGACAGGGACGCATTCAGTGGAAACTCACCGGACAGTCAGACTTTCCGACAGCAGGGCAATCGGTTGAGTACCGGATTGAGCCAGGCGACGACTGGCAGACGGTACAACTCGACCTACCGGTTGAGGGGGTTCCTGCAGTCTTCAGGATCTACCTGCCGGCTGAACAATCACCAACAGAGATGCAAATGATTAGTTTTTCGGCTGGTTCAAAGGTCCGACAATGGCGGTTCCACTGATGAGCCGCTCCAAGGAGGGGGGCGGGTTTTCAGTCTCTTTGGTCGTCATTTTCAAGCATTTTTTGGGCAGATCGCAACCGAAATACCGCTTGCCCGTTCAAGCGATGTTCAGGACTACGTTTGGGTACCTTTTGTATTGGCAGTTCGTTAGTGCTTCGAATTCGAAAGCTGGTCTGTATGAACACGAGTAACGGTCTTCCACGATTTTGCCGGGCTGTGGTTCTGTTTGTCATTGGACTGACGCTCAGTGTGACTGGCCCGGTGCGGCGAGTCTCTGCGGCCGCGGAAACCGGGCCAGTCAGGCCAATCGATCAGCGGTTCACGGATGGACAAGACGCCGGAAGAGATTCGGCTGAGGCGAGCGGTGAGATCCCTGACTTTCGTCGGCATGTTGTCCCACTCTTGGGACGATTGGGCTGCAACGGTCGTGCCTGTCACGGGTCGTTTCAAGGACAGGGCGGTTTCCGGCTGTCTCTGTTCGGCTACGACTTCAATGCGGATCACGAGAACCTGGTTGCCGGAGACGAACCCCGAGTCGATCTGACTGATGCTGGAGCAAGTCTGATGCTCCGCAAGCCGCTTGAGGAGGAGCCACACGAGGGTGGGCGGCGACTCGAGCAGAAGTCGTGGCAGCTGGCGGTGTTGCGGCGCTGGATTGAAGAGGGAGCTGTTGGCGTGACAGACAAGACGGCTGATTTTGTCCGGCTTGAGGTTACGCCGTCTGAACTCGTCGCTCGTGAGCCGGGGCAGACCTGGCAGCTGCGGGCGGTAGCAGTCTGGTCAGATGGCACGTTCGAAGATGTGACGCCGCTGTGTCGTTTTCAGAGCAACGACGATCAGGTGGCGACCATTGATGCTCACGGTGAGGTTACCGCACGGGGGCCCGGTGACAGTCATGTCGTCGCCTTCTATGACAACGGAGTCGTGCCGGTGCCGGTGCTCTTTCCGGTTTCTGGGCGGGTGGGTGACGATTACCCCGAGATCGTTGCAACAACCAAGATTGATGAACTGGTCCTCGGCAAACTGTCCACCCTGGGCGAAATTCCCTCAGATCGCTGCTCGGACGGAGAGTTCCTGCGGCGTGTTTCGCTCGATTTAACCGGAACGCTTCCAACGGCAGCCGAAGCGAGAACGTTCCTGGCAGACAACCGCAGTGACAAGCGGGCCCGCAAGATTGACGAACTTCTTGAGCGGCCAGGCTATGCCGCTTGGTGGGCGACTCGCTTCTGCGATTGGACCGGCAACAATGCCCGTAATCAGCAGAACAATGGTCCGGACCGGCAGAACGTTGTATCGGCGGCCTGGTACGACTGGATGAGAACTCGCCTGGAAGAGAATCTCCCGTATGACGAACTTGTCGAGCGAATTGTGCTGGCCCGCAGCCGTCTGGAGGATGAGTCATACGCTGACTACTGCGAGCGTATGAGTGGTTATCTGGCGAAGGGAGGAGATACTTCCTTTGCGGATCAGCCTTACCTGCCGTATTTCTGGAGCCGCCGAACCTTCCGGACCACCGAGGAGCGAGCCCTTGGTTTTGCCTACACATTCCTTGGGGTGCGGATTCAATGTGCCCAGTGTCACAAGCATCCCTTTGATCAGTGGACAAAGGATGATTTCGACCGGTTCGAGAACTTCTTCAGCCGTGTGCGGTATGTCCAGGCTCGTCAGGTTCCTGATACCGGTTCTGTTCGCTCATCGATGATGGCGGCTCTCGATATCGACCCGGATCTCAAGGGGAACCGACTCGATCAGCGTCTGGCCAAGTTGGCCGCTCAGGGGCAGACAGTTCCTTTTGGCGAGACGGTTGTCATGCCGCCACCGAAGCCAGTTGATCCGGAAAAACTTGCGCGGTTCAAAGAGCGGGCCGCAACTCCCAAGCAAAAAGCACGACTGCAGCAGTTCCTCTCCGGGCGGACGGCGACCGTGCTGGGAGGGGACGAGATTGCGCTCGACGAGGTCGATGACCCGAGACAGATTTTGTTGGCCTGGATGCGGGATGAAAACAATCCGTACTTTGCTCCAGCGATCGTCAATCGGATCTGGTCATGCTATTTCAACGTTGGCATTGTTGAGCCACCAGATGACTTGAGCCTCGCCAACCCACCCAGCAATGCTCCGTTGCTTGAGTTTTTAGCCGCTGGCTTCCGTGAGCAGGGCTATGACTTGAAGTGGCTGCATCGGGAAATCTGCAACAGCGATACCTATCAACGGGGTTGGGAGCCGAATGATACCAATCGGCTTGATGAAAGGAACTTTGCCCGAGCAGTGCCACGGCGTTTGCCGGCGGAAGTGGCGTATGACGCTATCCGAGTGGCAACCGCCGGTACGGCCGAGGTGGATAAGATCTGCCAGGTCGACGCAAAGCGAGCTATCGCTGACCCGGTGGTTAGTCGACAGGGGGGCAGTTATGCCCTCACGGTGTTCGGCCGGTCCATTCGGGAGAGTAACTGCGACTGTGACCGTTCGACTGAGCCGAGTCTGCTGCAGACAGTCTTTCTGCAAAACGATGCCGAGATGCTCGGCATGATTGACCGGCGAGACGGTTGGCTGGCCGAGGTTACGGCGACTGATTCGGACCCGGCGGAGATTGTGGAGGAGGCCTACATGCGGACGCTTGCCCGGCGACCAACTGCGGCCGAACGTGACCGCTCACTGGCCCACATTCATGCAGCTGATTCGTTGCGTGCAGGGGTGCGGGATCTGCTCTGGGCGCTGCTCAACACCAAAGAATTTATTGTGAACCACTGACCTGTCTGCCAACCTGCCCGATCCGACTGGCGGACCGGGATGACTGGCGGGGCCTTATTTGGAAAGCAACCTACCATGACCGTGAATCAGACCTGCGACGGCGTCCGCAGAAGGGACTTCCTGCGGATCGGAGCCCTGGGGACGGCGGGACTTTCTCTCTCTGATTACCTGCGGTGGACTGCGGCTGCAGAGTCCAGCCCGAAGCGTGCCAAGGCGGCAATCTTTGTCAATCTCGAGGGTGGACCTTCCCACCTTGACACCTTTGACCCCAAGCCCGATGCGGCCGATGAATACCGGGGAGAATTCCGGCCGATCAGTACGAGTGTTCCTGGTATTCAGATTAGCGAGCACCTGCCCAAACTCGCAGGCTGCTTGGAGCACTATACGATTCTGAGGGGCATCACCCACTCACTGGCCGCCCATCCACTCGGTCAGAAGTATGTCAGCACCGGGAATCGGCCGATTCCCTCACTTGAGTTTCCAAGCTACGGTGCTGTGGTCAGCCGAGAACTTGGCGGGCCGGCGGATCTTCCCCTTCATGTAGCGGTGCCGAAGATCAATCAGGGAGCGGGTTACCTTGGCGTCAAGTACGCGGCACTGAATACCGGCAGCACTCCCAAGGCGGGCAGGCCATATAGCGTTCGCGGAGTTTCGCTTGCTGGCTCACTCACCGTCGAAGATGTTCAGCGGCGGCAGGGTTTGCTTGAAGATCTCGACCAGCGAATGCGGCAGCTCGATGGCCAGAATGACCTCGTTGCGGGACTCGATCGGTTTACCGAGCAGGCCCACACGATCATCACATCATCGAGGGCGCGGCAGGCATTCGACGTTTCCCGCGAATCACCATCTTTTGCAGCGCCGTTCGGTGAGACACCATTTGGTCAGAGTTGCCTGCTGGCGACCCGTTTGGTTGAGCATGGGGTGCCGTTTGTCACCATTTCTTTTGGTGGCTGGGACACGCATCTCGACAACTGGACAAGGCTGAAGGAACGACAGCTACCGCCGCTTGATGAGGGGCTTTCAGCACTTTTCAGCGGTCTGGCCCAAAAGGGGCTGCTCGACTCGACGGCGGTGCTGGTGACCGGCGAGTTTGGTCGCACCCCGAAAATCAACACCGAGCGAAATGGTCGCGATCATTATGCCCGGGCGATGTTCATGCTGATGGCTGGAGCTGGCATGACTGGAGGTCGGGTGATCGGTGAGACCGACGGCACGGGCAGTGGGCCTCTTCATGATGGGCACTCTCCCGATGACGTTGCTGCCACCTTCTATCAGTTGCTTGGCATTGATCCCACCAGGGAGTACCAGACCAGCACCGGTCGGCCGGTGATGATCGTGCGTGAAGGAACCGTCATTCCTGAACTGCTGAGCTAGCAGCATGCTGAAAAGCCGTCCTCGGTGCCGCTTTCTACGGTGGGCTGTGGTGAACGTGGTCGGTCCGCAGAATTTTTGAAGGGGGCCGCCATTCATGAACAGACAGGTCTACCGGCTCAGACGCTGGCATATTTGCTGGCTGATCGGATTCGGGGTGTTCAGTGTTTGGGCGGGTCGTGGGCAGGCTGAGGGCTGGCAGCGGTTTCGTGGGCCGAACGGAACTGGCATTGTTGGCGATACTGACGCACTGCCGCTGACTTGGTCAAACGACAATGGCATTTGTTGGAAGACCAAGGTGCCACGGGGGGCGAGCAGTCCGATTATTGTCGGTGACCTCGTGGTGCTGACTGGCTACAGCGGTTACGGTGAGAAGCTTGACGATCCTGGAGACCGGGACGCTCTACGGCTGCATGTCATTGCCCTGTCCCGACAGGATGGTGCCTTGCGGTGGCAGTTAACTATTGAGCCATCGGCTGCTGAGCAGGAGGCAACTCCTCGGATTGCCGACCACGGCTATGCCTCACCAACGCCCTGCTCGGATGGTGAGCAGATCTACGCCGCCTTCGGGCCGTCAGGCGTCGTCTGCTGTGATCTCGCCGGAAACGAGCGGTGGCGGACGAGTATTGGGACAGGGGTGGCCGGCTTTGGGGCGGCCGCATCACCAATTGAACACGGCCCGCTCGTCTACATCAACGCGGCGATCGAGTCGAAGTCACTCGTGGCGCTCGACAAGGTGACAGGAGCAGTTGTTTGGCGGAACGAAGATGTCACCCGAGCCTGGACGACTCCTGTCCTCGTTGAGACTGCAGCGAAGTCGACCGAACTGGTCATGCATCACAAAGACACCATTCGCGGCTACGAGCCCGTAACAGGTGAGGTGCTGTGGTCATGCCAGGGGATTCCCGACTATGTCGTGCCCGGTATCGTCGCTGTCGATGACATCCTCTACTGTTCCGGCGGTCGGCAGAACCGAACGATTGCGGTCCGGGCGGGTGGTCGTGGCGATGTGACTGAGTCACACAAGCTCTGGGAAGTGACGGTGGGTGCCAATGTGACAACACCGCTGTTCCTTGACGGCCATCTGTACTGGTCGCATGACAAGGGACTGGCTCAGTGCCTTGCGGCAGTGGACGGTGAAACACTCTTCCGCGAGCGGTATGAGGTTCGAGATCGGGTCTATGCATCGCTGGTTGCCGTGAGGTGCTTGCGGAGAACAAACTAGGGGGCGACGACGAGCTTTTCAGCGGCACCCCGGCGTTGGCGGGTGGCCGAATCTTCCTGCGATCGTCAGAGGCGGTCTATTGCGTTGGCCGGGAGTAGACCTTGACGGTCACTGCTCGTCACTCGAAAGGTTGATCGTCAAAGACGGGCCATTTTTTTCAATGACGACCTCATAATCACTCGATCGGGGGTCACTGTATCGTGCTGGAAGCATGTTGCGATAGTCGGCATCTGTGAACTGGATGTCGCCGCCGTTTTCAGCTGCTTCAGATGCATTGAAAGCATCGAGTCGCTTCTGGGCCCGTTCCCTCAGCATCAACTTGGTGGCCGACAATTTGTAGCGTCCGGCCGGAAGTCCATCGTTGCCACCGTAGGTGGAAATGGTGAACTGCCCATTTTCATCAGAGTGAGCCATGGCAGGTCGTCCACCTTCAGCGGGCAGAAACACGAGACTTGCATTGGAGACCGGGCTGCCATCAAGCAACAGAGTCCCTGTCGTAGGAATCCGTTGCGGCCGGCGGTAGCCGCAACCACCAACCATCACAAGCCAGCAGGCAAACAACGCGAAGACCACTCGCCGATTCATTCGAAGAACCGTTCGATGAGACATTGACGAACCTCTGGACAGCTGGCGGGACGTGGTTTCGAAAGAAAAAGAAGCGAGTTCTCTTCTTACAGGGAGCCTTCGACCAGGCCGTCAGCCCGGCAGCCGAATCGTTGAAGTGCGTAATGGTCGCAGTTTTCACTGACGGTCATCACGGAACCGTCACCCATCAGAAAATTGACCACGCCCGGGTGTTGGCTTTTGAAGCCTTGTTCGGTCTGCCAATTCCACGACGCCGCACAGCCGTCACCGCCGGCTGCAGCCAACGCTGCCGCTGCGGCCGCAGCTCCAGTCGCGCCAGCACCGAAGACGCATGAATCGTAGTTGAGTGGAACCAGCGTTGTGTGCACGGTTTGAGGACCGGAGGTTGCCCATCCCTGCCTGGTTGCCTGTGAACACTCCATTCGCACTTCACCCATGAAAATGGTCTTTGAAAGACCATCGGTGACGTCTTTGAACTTGCAGATGAAGTGATCGGGATCTTCACGGATAAAGCATCCTGCAGGATTTGGTTTTCTGCCGCCTTGGGTGTAGTTCCAGCCGTTCCAGAAGCCAAATGGCCACGCAGATCCTGGTGTGGTGGGACGGAATGAGTTGTAGTTGACGGAGCAGGAACAATTAGGGTTCCCATTGCCGCTCTTACCCGTTGGACCGTTACTGAAGGCGTAATTGCTCACTCCACGGTTGGCGTTACCGTCCATGAACCCTGATGCAGGCACGGTGCCACCGTGGCCATCAGA
>RFVE01000013.1 GCA_009922585.1 Planctomycetia bacterium | reverse complement strand
AGTGGTGAAGGTCCGTCGGTGTGCGACTGTGGTAAAGGGTGGCCGACGGTTTAGCTTCGCTGGACTGGTGGTTGTTGGTAACGGGAAGGGCAAGGTTGGTTGCGGATACGGCAAAGCCAACGAAGTCCCACCTGCGGTTGAAAAGGCGATCAAGGATGGAATGAAAAACCTTGTCGAGGTGCCTGTTGTTTCTGGAACTATTCCCCACCGAGTCGAGGGTTGGAGCGGTACCTCAAAGGTGATCCTGTTACCGGCGAGCCCGGGGACAGGAATCATCGCCGGGGCCGCAGTACGGGCTGTCTGCGAGTCGGCAGGCATTCAAGATGTCCTGACGAAGGCTCATGGCTCTGTTAATCCGGTGAATCTCGTCAAGGCAACGATTGAAGGACTGAAGCAGCTGCGGACACTGGAAGATGTCGAGCGACTACGGGGTGTGAGTCTGGCTGAATAGCTTCTCGACAAGCTGAAGCGGTTTGCGGGTGCCGGCTGTCCCCGTTTCCGTTGGAACAAATCTGACAGCGGTGCAGCGGAAAGATCGATCGGCATGAAACTCAACGACGTCAATAAGGGCATTCACAAGCGCCGCCGGAGGCTGCGGATCGGTCGTGGTCCAGGATCCGGTCGGGGAAAGACATCTGGTCGGGGTCACAAGGGCCAGGGGCAGCTTGCAGGCTGGTCGGCACCATCGATTTTCGAGGGTGGCCGAAGTCCGATTATCCGCCGCATTCCCAAGCGAGGTTTTCATAATCGCCACGGCCTGATTGTGAAGAGTATCAACGTTTCCGATCTGGAGGCTGCCTTCGATTCAGGCACCGAAATCACGCTCGATTTGTTGCGTTCCTCGGGGGTTGCCAAGGGCATCTGGCAGCAGCTGAAAATCCTCGGCAACGGCTCGCTGACGAAGTCACTGAAGGTCTCTGCGCACGCATTCAGCAAGCAGGCGCGGGAGAAAATTTTGGCTGCCGGCGGTAGCGTAAACGAAGTTCCCGGTCCAGCGCCCGTCGCAAGGGGTGGAAAAAAGACCGCCTCGGCCAAGTCTTCTTCCGCCCAATCGCCATCGCCGGATCCAGCCGCTTCCGAGTAGATTGATAGGGCGTTTTCGGCGGCGGTGGACGTCGGTGGCGGCGGCCGAGCAATGACAGGAAGTCTTTGAGATAAGGAAACGGAGTCACCGGCGTGTTTGAAAAAATCAGAATCATCTTCACGATTCCGGAATTGCGGCAAAAGATTCTGCTAACGCTAGGACTGCTTGCAATCTATCGAGTTGGCTGGCAAGTGCCTTTGCCGATTGTCGATCCAGCAGCCATGCGGGCATTTGCCGAGGAATCGGGGGGGATCAGTGACCTGCTGAAAACGGTTGCCGTTTTCTCGGCCAGCCAACTCTCCCAGGCGACCATCTTTGGTCTGGGCATCATGCCCTACATTTCGGCGTCCATTATTTTTCAGCTGCTTGGCACGGTCTGGCCGCCGCTTGAACGGCTGCAAAAAGAAGGAGAGGCTGGACGCAAGAAGATCAATGAATACACCCGTTACGCAACCGTCGGGATCTGCATTCTGCAGAGTTGGGCCTATGTCGCCTTTTTGTCCAACACACAGATTGGTGAAGCGTCGCTGATCCAATCGAGTTTCCTGGTGGACGGTAGTCTGCCGCTGAGTTGGCAGTTTGTGGCGGTGATGACGATGACCGCCGGGACGGTTTTTCTGATGTGGCTGGGTGAGCAGATCGATGAGTTTGGAATCGGCAACGGCATCAGTCTGTTGATCATGGCCGGTATCCTCGCGGCAATGCCCAGTGCGCTTGTCTCACTCGCAGGCGACACGAGCCTCGAACTTGGTGGTGGTGGCGGCAAGATGGGGATTGAGAAAATTCTCGTGCTGGCCGCCTTGTTTGTCGGTGTGGTTGCGGGCGTCGTCTTTATGACGCAGGGGCAGAGACGGATTCCGACCCAAAGCGCAAAGCATGTACGTGGCCGCCGGGTCTACGGAGGTACCCGTGAGTACCTGCCGCTGCGGGTGAATCAGGCCGGTGTCATGCCGATCATCTTTGCCAGTTCCCTCCTGCTTTTCCCCCAGATGTTTTTCCAGTATCTCAGCAATGCTTATCCGGGGAATGCCGTGTTGGCTGGTTTGCACGATTCTTTCACCCGCGGGCAGTCATATCTCTACAATATTTGCTACATCGCTTTGATCTATTTTTTCTGCTATTTCTGGACGGCGATCACCTTCAACCCAAAGGAGATGGCCGACAACCTCAAGAATTTTGGAGCGTTCATTCCTGGTTACCGGCCGGGCAAGCGAACGGCCGACTATCTTGAGCGGGTAATGGAAAGAATCACCTACGTGGGTGCAGGTTTTCTGGCACTGGTTGCGGTGATTCCGACAATCGTGAGCGGGGCTTTGGGAATTCCAGTCCAGATCGCCAGCTTCTATGGTGGCACCGGCCTTCTCATTGCCGTGAGTGTCGCGTTCGATCTTGTCCAGAAAATTGACAGCCATCTGGTGATGCGGAATTACAGCGGACTGCTGGAGAAATCGTGATCAAGCGGAAGGCTTGTGGTCAGCATCGTAGGCTTTTCCAATTGGTTTCTGGAAATGTCCAAAGTAGGCTGGCAAACCTGTTCTGTGACACGCTGTGACTTTTGAACCCTCTCGCCCCCTGACTGCCCCATGCGGATTATCCTGATCGGACCACCGGGGGCCGGGAAGGGAACGCAATGTCAGCGGTTGGTCGAGATGTTGGAAGTCCCCCACCTTTCGACTGGGGAGATGCTGCGGGCTGCGATCAAACAGGGTACGGCGGAGGGGTTGGAGGCCGCTGACTACATGAGTCATGGGCAACTCGTGCCCGATCAGTTGATCCTGGGACTTGTTACCCGCCGCCTGAAGTCGCCCGACTGCCGCAAGGGCTGTCTGCTCGATGGCTTTCCTCGCACCATCACGCAGGCAGAAATGCTTGATGACCTGCTCGAGCGGCAGGCGATGAGTGTTGATGGCGTCATCGAACTTGCCGTTCCTCGGGACGAATTGGTCCGGCGAATGCTTGCGCGAAAGAGAGAAGACGATAATCCGGAAATTTTTGCCCGGCGGATCGAGAGTTTCGAGCGGCAGACGGCACCATTGCTGGAGTACTATGATCGCCAGGGAAAGCTTGTGAGCATCGACGGTCTGGGGTCGGCTGATGACATCTTCGAGCGGGTGCGGCGAGCGATCCGTGCATTTCGCCGTGCGAGACGGTAGAACCGGCAATTGGAAGACTGCAGGGTTGGCTCGATGCGTGGCGCCGTTTGAATTCCGGTGACTCCGCCGACGCGACTGGAATCTGATGAACGTAGATGAGGAGTTCGGGTTAACGTGGTGACGTTGAAATCGAGTCGTGAGATTGCGGCAATGCGAAAAGCAGGGCTGCTTGTCTGGGAGGCCCACCAGATTGCTGCCGAGATGGTACGGCCTGGGGTGACGACTGGTGAGATTGATCTTGCGGTTGAGCGGTTTTTTGAAGAACAGCAAGTGACGCCGCTTTTCAAAGGCGTTCCGGGGAAGACGCCGTTTCCGGCGGTCTGCTGTATTTCAGTGAACGACGAAGTTGTTCACGGAATTCCTGGAAGCCGTGTGCTGCGAGAAGGGGATATCATCAGCATTGACACTGGCTGTCGGCTCAATGGTTGGTGTGGTGACTCGGCCTACACGCATCCGGTCGGTCGGGTGAGTGATGAGGTCCAAAGACTCCTCAGTTGCACGTCCGGGGTTCTTGCATTGGCCATTGAATTGATGGCATCGAGGAACCGCTGGGGTGACGTGGCGGCAGAAATGGCCACCTATGTCCGAGATTTCGGCTTCACGGTTGTTGAGAACTTTGTCGGGCATGGCATCGGTAAAAAGATGCACGAGGATCCGCAGGTACCAAATTTCTGCTCCCCTTCCTTCCGGCGAAAGCATGATTTTGAGCTTGAGCCGGGTCTCGTGATCGCAGTTGAACCAATGGTCAATCTTGGTACCAAACGGGTTCGGCCCTTGCCCGACCACTGGACCCAGTCGACCGCCGACGGCAAACCGAGCGCCCACTTTGAACACACCGTAGCCATTACCGAGGGGGGGCCTCAGGTGCTCACCGCTCCGCCCACCGATGATGAACGCAGCGAGTCATCCCGGCGACTGTCCGCAGCCCGGGGGTGAGCCTGCCTGGGGGAAGCGTGCGGATTGTCTCCGTTCGGGAAATTTGACGTTTTCAGCCATTTTCGTTCACGAGTCCGGGAAAAACGTCGCCCACTTGTGAAGGCCTCCCCCCCGGCGCTATACTCCAAGGCTTCAAAGTGTCCAGGTCAATTGATTTTCCAACGCTGTGAGGTGTGACGCGATGGCGTCACGGGTGTGATGAAGGTTCGGGCAAGCGTCAAGCGGGTTTGCGATAAATGCAAAATTGTTCGCCGCCGCGGTGTCGTCTTTGTTTTGTGCGATAACCCCCGTCACAAGCAGCGTCAGGGATGAATCAGTTGGTGGACTATCGATTTCTGCGGTCGCTGCCAGGTTGGTAGGAGACTCGGGAGTCTACACCGTTATTGAACTGTCTGTCCTGCCGCATCTGGTCCTTGACCAGTTTGGCCCGCAGGTGTTGGCGAACAATAGCGGCAATGAGATGGCGGACTGTCCTTGGCCGGGCCGGTTCGCACCATCGTGTGGTAGCAACCGGCCACTTGATGGGATCACGACCTGAACCGTTAGCCTGTATTTGAATCGCTGATAACTGAATACCCACTCGGAATCGTCTCACCATGCCACGACTTCTCGGCGTTGATATTCCTTCTGATAAAAAGACCGTTTATTCGCTCCAGTACCTCTACGGTGTTGGTCCCCGGATCGCTCGGGAACTCTGCTTGAAAGCAGGGGTGAGTCCGGAGTCACAGGCTCGCGACCTGCATGAAGACGAGTTGGCCCGAATGGCGTCGCTGCTCGACAAGGACTACGTTGTCGAGGGGCAACTGCGGCGGCAGGTGGCGCAAGGTGTTTCCCGCTTGAAGGATATCGCTTGCTATCGTGGGCTTCGGCATCGCCGGGGCCTACCCGTTCGAGGGCAGCGGACGCGCACCAACGCCAGGACGCGGAAGGGTCCAAAGAAAACCGTAGCCGGCAAGAAGGGTGTCAAGGATCTGCGGTAACCGCAGCGTTCTCGAGAAATGGCGTTACCCGGCTAGCCTGACCCAGCGGCTGCCGGCAGCTGACGCCGGGGAATTTCATCAAAGGTTTTAAAGCAATGGCAAAGACATCAAAGTCGAAAAAGAAGAGCGTTTCTTCCGGCATCGCTTTCATCGATGCAACCTTCAATAACACAACGGTGACGATCACCGACCCCCGCGGTGACACGCTTTGTTGGGCAAGTGGTGGTACTTGTGGCTTCAAGGGAAGCCGGAAGGGAACCCCCTTCGCCGGCCAACTGGCCGCCCAGCAGGCTGCTGAAAAAGCAGCCAAGTTTGGCGTGAAAGACCTTGATGTCCGGGTGAAGGGGCCCGGAAGTGGTCGTGAGAGTGCCATTACCGCTCTGCAGGCGGCGGGCATGAACGTGAAAAGTATTGAAGACATCACTCCGCTGCCGCACAACGGGTGTCGGCCTCCGAAAAAGCGGCGTGTCTAAGCAAGATTCACTGGCTGTCACAGGGCAGCCGATTGGCGTAGAGTCGGTTGGACTGAGGAAGAGAACATGGGACGAATCACTGGGCCGGTATGTCGGCTTTGCCGCCGAGATGGGCTTAAGCTTTTTCTGAAGGGGAATCGCTGCGATACTCCGAAGTGCGCGTTTGATCGCCGGCCAACCCCGCCGGGGGTGGTGCAAAAGCGGCGGCCGAAACCGACGGATTATGGCCTCCGGTTGCGGGAAAAGCAGAAGGTCAAACACTACTATGGCGTCTTGGAGCGACAGTTCCGGACCTACTTCAACCGGGCAGAGAAGGGCTCGGGAAATACCGGTGAAACGTTGATGTCGCTGCTTGAGCGGCGGCTCGACAATGTTGTTCATCGAATTGGTTTCGCGGCCTCGCGAGCCGCTGCCCGGCAGATGGTGGCTCACGGACACATCACTGTGAATGGTCGTCGCGTCGATGTGCCGAGTTACCTCGTCCGCGCCGGTGACCTCATCCGCATCAAGAATCGAACCAAGAGCCTGCAGTTAGCGCACGCTTCGCTTGCTGAATTTCGGCGTGATCTGCCCGATTTTGTGTCCCGGTCTGAAGATGGTGTTCCCGAAGCCCGGGTTGACCGTCTTCCGGCTCCCGATGATGTCTCGATTCCCGTTCAGACGAATCTGATCATCGAACTCTGTTCGAAGTAGTCGTCCTCGGTCGCTCCCGTCACTTTTCAACACACCCGTCATCAAGGAGAACCCCATGCATATTCGCTGGCGTGGTCTCGAGCTTCCCGGCTCGGTCGAGGCTGACAGTAAGACCCTCACGGGCACCTACGGTAAATTCACCGCCGAACCCTTCGAGCGTGGCTTTGGTACGACCGTTGGCAACAGCCTGCGGCGGATTCTGTTATCAAGCCTTGAGGGAAGTGCTGTCACCCAGATGAAACTCGGAGGTTCGCTCCACGAGTTCACGACTATCAAAGGCGTCCTGGAAGATGTCACCGATATTGTGCTGGCGGTCAAAAGCCTGGTGGTGAAAAACCAGAGTGATTCGACGCGGGTCATTCGCGTCGAGAAAAGCACCAAGGGGCCGGTGACGGCAGCCGACATCCTGACTGACGAAGCCGTCGAGGTCGTCAACAAAGATCTCGTGCTGGCCACGCTGACCGATGATGTTCCGTTTGAGCTGGAGATGGTTGTGGAGAATGGGCGAGGCTATGTTCCCAGCAGCGAGCACAGCCCCGAGGGACACGAGATCGGCATCATTCCGGTCGATGCCGTTTTTAGCCCTGTGACGCGAGTGCGGTATGAGGTCGAAGAGACCCGAGTGGGGCAAAAGACCAATTATGACAAACTGACGCTTGAGATCTGGACCGACGGCACGATTACGCCGGAGATGGCGCTTGTCGAGGCGGCTAAGATTTTGCGAAAGCACCTCAACCCATTTGTCGGCTACACCTCGCCGGGTAGCGCCGTCCATGGGGCGGGTGGCGAGGGCCTCCTCACCCTCGAGGCGCCGTTGGAAGGCAAGTTGAGCATGGCGGTGGCTCCTCTGTTCGAGAACTACGTACGGGCCAAAAATTGCCTGTACGCTGCAGGAATTGAAACGGTTGCCGACCTTGTCGCGAAAACAGAGGCGGACATCCTGGCATTGCAAAATGCTGGAGAAAACACCGTGGAGGAAATCAAGCAGGTGCTGGCTGAGCTTGGCCTGCAACTCGGTTCAACCGCCGGAGCCGATGCCTGAGAAGTCCACCCCGGGCTGTAGTGGTCAATGCGGAGGCTGCACCTGTTGCTTCTGCGACGAGTGATACAAAGACTGAAATCTGAGACGAGGTAATACCATGCGTCATCGCCGAAAAGGCCGTATTCTCGGCCGTAGTCCGTCTCACCAGCGGGCCTTGCTTCGGAACCTGGCATCGGCCTTGATGCTGACGGAACGGGAGTGTGAGCCTGGTGAGCCGGGGGCACCGAAGGTTCCTGGCCGGATCGTCACTACCCTCGCAAAGGCGAAGGAAGTCCGTCCGTTGGTTGAGCGGTGCATCACAATCGCCCGTCGTGGTCTCGTTGCTCAGCAGGCAGCGGCAAGCCTTGCAACCTCAGCCGAACGAGATTCTGCTGAATGGAAGCAGTGGCGGCAAAGTGAGCAGTGGCGGCAGTGGGCTCAGGCGATGGCACCGGCCGTCACGGCCCGGCGGCGGGTGCTCCGACTGCTAGGTGACAAGCAGGCAACACGGCTGGTCTTTGACACGATTGCGCCACGATTTGCCGACCGCCCCGGCGGATACACGAGAATTTTGAAGCTTGCCCGGCCCCGGCTGGGTGATGCCGGGCCTCGGGCGATCCTTGAGTTTGTCGGTGAGATGGCACCGGCCGGAAGAGCCGCCCCGCGTGTGGAGGCGGCCGCGAGCTGACCTGACGAGTTGCCCAGCATGGGGCATTGTTGGGGTTGTCCCCTGAAACCTACCAGTTCGTTTTTGTTGACCGTTACCAAGTATCGGCCGACAATAGAAGTGAACGGTGGCCCCGGAGGACGGCAGCGTGGAAACCGAGTTTGGCGATCGATGCCTGCGGGTAATCGGGAGTAGTCTCCCCGGGGTTATTTTCTGCATGGTCGCATGCGGATTCGGGGGAACTCTCGCTACTTCTAGGGCTGCTCCTCCAGTTGCCGATTCAATTGTTCCCCAGATTGCCTTTATCAACGAGCAGATTGAGGCAGTCTGGGACGACTCTGGGCTGAAGCCGGCTGCTGCAGCATCTGATGGTGAATGGTGCCGCCGGGTCTACCTCGATCTCATCGGTCGGATTCCGACGCTGGCCGAACTTGAGGATTACCTGAAAACCCGGGAGCGAAACCGGGCAACGCGGTTGGTGGACCGCCTGCTCGGGGATGATTATGCGACCGAATACGCTCGGCACTGGGCTAATGTCTGGACAACCATTTTGATTGGCCGAGACACGAATAACCGCATGGTCGATCGCGATGGAATGCGGCTGTATCTCAGCGAATCGTTCAAGGCGAATGTCCCGTACGATCGGTTTGTCGAAGAACTCCTGACTGCAACCGGTGATAACGCTGATCGGGAAGGGGCTGAGCAATTCAATGGGGCGACCAATTTTCTTAGCGGCAAACTTGCCGATGGAGGAATCCAGGCGACGGCCAAAACAGCCCAGATCTTTCTTGGGCTTCAGGTGCAGTGCACCCAGTGCCACAACCATCCCTTTAATAGCGGTGTCAAGCAGAACCAGTTCTGGGAACTCAACGCATTCTTTCGGCAGGCCCGCGGCCTGCGGCGATTCGACGGGGGCCGCCGGGTTGCTTGGGTGGAGCTTGTTGACGAGGATTTCGCTGGCCAGGGAGGCAATCCTAGTGAGGCGGAAATTTACTACGAACTACGGAACGGCTTGGTCAAGGTCGCCTATCCGGTTTTTATTGACGGTACCGAAATTCCTCGCAGCGGCCTGTTACCGGGCCAGCTGCCTGACGGCGAGCCTTACGGGATAAATCGTCGCAAAGAGTTGGCCCGGTTGGTGGTGAGCAGCCCCCTGCTACCCAAGGCGATAGTCAACAGGCTGTGGGCCCACTTCCTGGGCTATGGCTTTACCAAGCCGATTGATGATTTTGGCGACCACAATCGGCCCACGCATCCGGTGTTGCTGGATGGGTTGGCTGAACGGCTGCAGCAGTACAGCTATGACCTCAAATCACTGATGCGATGGATCGTGCTGTCGAAGCCCTATTCATTGTCGAGCCGCATCGAGGCCGGGAACAAACCCGACGCTCCGCAGCTGGGCGAACCGCCCCGATTTGCTCGGTTCTATCCGCGACAGATGCAGGCTGAACAGCTCTATGAGTCGTTGCTGACGGCGACCCAGGCTGACCAGGGGGATGCGGCCGAGGCTGCCCGGCAGCGAGACCGCTGGCTCTCGCAGTTTGTCATTGCCTTCGGCACGGACGAGGGAGATGACAGCACCACCTTCAACGGGTCGATTCCGCAGGTACTGATGCTTTTCAACGGTGAATTGATCAAGACAGCTACCAAACTTGATCGGGGGGGATTTCTCAGCGATGTGGCCAGCGGCCCGCTCCGGAATCGGGACAAAATCAACGTGCTCTATCTGGCCGCACTGGCCCGCCGGCCATCGGCTGTCGAGCTCCAAGAGGCCAATCGGCTGCTGCTAGCCCGCAAAGGGGAGGCGGCTGAGGCCCTTCAGGATGTCTGGTGGGCATTGCTGAATTCCAACGAATTTATTCTCAATCACTGAACTGGCAGGAGCCACGCGATGGTTTTTCCCCCGAATCAACAACTACCCGTCGCCGGTCTTCCGCGTCGGCACTTCCTTTCTCACCTCGCCGGCATGGCAGCGTTGGCTGGGCCAGCGAGTTGTTTCACTCGGTCGTTGCTGGCGAATGCCGCCGATCTGAAAAAGCGGCATAAGTCAGCCATCCTACTCTGGATGGGTGGCGGCCCGAGCACCATGGATATCTGGGATCTCAAGCCGGGGCAGGCGACCGGCGGGCCGTTTAAGCAGATTTCGACGTCAGCAGACGGGATTGCGATCAGTGAGCACATGCCGCTGACTGCTCAGCAGATGCACCATCTCGCCATCGTCCGGTCAATGAGTACCCGCGAGGCTGATCACCAACGGGGGCGGTACTACATGCACACAGGTTTCGTGCCGAATCCGAATGTTGAGCACCCAAGCTACGGCTCGGTCATTGCTCATGAACTGGCTGATGCGATCGAAGCCCTTGAGATTCCGCCATTCGTTTCGGTGGGTGGAGGAAGCGTCGGCTCAGGCTTTCTGGGCACCGCCTGGGATCCTTTTGTTGTCAATGCCGATGGCCGAGTTCGTAACCTCGATATGGGGATTGAACCGCAGCGGCTGGCAGAGCGATTGCGAATGCTTGCTGCTGTCGAAGACCGATTCATGGGCGAGAATCGCGGGGCACTGCCCGGTGACCATCGGAAGGTCGTGGAAAAGACGGTGCGGCTGATGACCAGCAGCCAACTGGATGCATTCAAGGTTGCCGAAGAGCCAGCAGAAGTTCGGGAGCGTTTCGGTGAAAATAACTTCGGCCGCGGCTGCCTGATGGCCCGGCGACTTGTCGAGGTTGGGGTGCCGTTTGTTGAAGTCAATCTGGGAGGATGGGACAACCACAGCGATATCTTTACCACCTTGGCCGATCGGAAGCTGCCCGAACTTGACCAGGCGATGAGTGCGTTGGTGGCTGACCTGGCCGATCGGGGGCTGCTCGACGATACCGCCATCATCTGGATGGGAGAGTTCAGCCGGACACCAACAATCAATGGGAATGGTGGCCGTGATCACTGGGCTCGGAGCTGGAGCGTGGTGGTAGGTGGCGCTGGTTTCAGGCGTGGTGTGGTGGTTGGGGAGACCAGTACCGATGGGCGTGAAGTTGTCAGCGAGCCCTATTCTTCGCAGGACCTCATGGCCAGTGTCTTGCGGGCGCTCGGCATTCCGCTCGAGACAAGCTACCGGGCAAAAAATGGCCGGCCGATGAAGATCGCCAATGGTGGCCGAGTGATCTCTGAATTGGTCGCCTGATCCTGGATGACAACCCGGGGCAGGACCGCCTGGCCCGACAAAATGTATCGGCTGCCCCGCAACCGCTGTCGTGGACGACCGACAACGCTACACTTTGGCCGCGTGTGGAAGCTGATCGGAAACAGGGTTTTTTGGGTGTGCGATGGCGGTCGATCTCGATGTGGAAACCTGGACGGTGGCGGACGCTGCCGACCTCTATGAGGTCAGCCGGTGGGGGAAGGGGTATTTCTCAGTCGGTCCGGCCGGAAATCTGCTGGTTCACCCCGACAAGCGGGCAGACCGCAGCATCGACCTGAAGCAGTTGGTTGATCGGCTGCAGATGCGGGGAATCGACTTGCCGATCCTGCTGCGGTTCGGCGAGATTCTGCAGCACCGCTTGCAGGAGATTCATGACGCGTTCGCCAAGGCGATGGCTGATGGTGGCTACCGCGGCGAATATTGCTGTGTCTATCCAATCAAGGTCAACCAGCAACGCCAGGTCGTTGAGGAGGTGCTGCGGTTCGGCCAGCCCTACCGATTTGGGCTCGAAGCCGGCAGCAAGCCCGAACTGCTGGCAGTGATTGCCCTGGCAGACAACGACACACCCATCATCTGTAACGGCTTCAAAGACGCCGAGTTCATCGAGATGGCGATGCTCGCCCAGAAGATAGGCCGTCAGATCATGCCGGTGGTTGAGCGGTTCTCGGAACTCGAGCAGATTCTCGACCAGTCGGAGCGGCTCGGGGTCAGACCCAGGATCGGGATGCGGGTGAAACTGGCTACTCGGGGGAGCGGCCGGTGGCAGGCATCTGGCGGCTTCCGCAGCAAGTTTGGCCTGACGGTTGGTGAATTGATGCGGGGGCTCGACCTGTTGGCCGCCCGGGGCATGGCCGACTGCTTTCAGTTGCTTCATTACCATCAGGGGAGCCAGATCACCAACATCCGTCATATCAAAGCGGCCCTTAACGAAGCAGCCCGTGTCTATGTTGAACTGGCAAAACGCGGGGCAGGGCTGCGGTACCTTGATGTCGGTGGTGGTCTGGGAGTTGATTACGACGGCTCACAGACCAACTTTGAATCGAGTGTAAATTATAGTCTGCAGGAATATGCCAATGACGTCGTCACGCATGTGCAGAACGTCTGCGACGATGCTGGCATCGATCACCCGACAATCATTTCGGAGAGCGGCCGGGCGGTGGTCGCTTACCACAGTGTGTTGGTCTTCAGTGTGCTGGGGGTCTCTGAGCAGACCGATCAGCGTGCCGACGAACCGCAGCCTGAGGAGCTTGAGCAGCCGGTGCAGGATCTGCTTGAGACCTACCGCGATGTCAATGTGCGGAACCTGTTGGAGTCGTACCATGATGCCCAGCAGTCGCTCGATACCGCTATGAACCTCTTTGCCACCGGTTACCTGCCGCTCGATCAGCGATCGATGGTCGAGAATCTTTATTGGGCGATCTGTCGCAAGGTGACGAAACTGGCCCGGCAGCTGGAGTTCGTACCCGAGGAGATCGATGCTCTTGCCGCTACGCTCTGCGACACCTATTTCTGTAACTTCTCGCTGTTTCAGTCGATTCCTGATTCGTGGGCCATCAAGCAGCTCTTTCCGGTGATGCCGATCCACCGGCTTGCTGAGCGGCCCGGTCGGTCGGCGGTGCTCGGGGACGTCACCTGTGACTCTGACGGCAAGATCGATCAATTCATTGATCGCCGCGATGTCAAGCGAACGCTGCCGCTGCACGCCTGGCAAAATGAGCCCTATTACCTCGGTGCGTTTCTGATTGGGGCCTACCAAGAGATTCTGGGAGACCTTCACAACCTGTTCGGTGATACCCATGCGGTTCATGTCAGCACTGATGAGCGGGGCGAGGCAATCGTCGACGCCGTGATCAAGGGCGATACTGTCCGCGAGGTACTCGACTATGTCGAGTTTGACCCGGCCGACCTCGTCAAGCAGCTGCGGACATCAATCGAGCAGGCGGTGCGGGAGGGCCGGATCGGCGATGGACAGGCCGGTCGCTTCCTGCGGTTTTACGAGGAGGGGCTGGGCGGCTACACCTATCTTGAGGAGGCCCCGTTCGAGCGGCCGTGAGCCCACCGTGGATCGAATTCGCCTGGGGGCCGCAGCCCTCAATCAGACGCCGCTCGATTGGGACGGCAACCGTGACCGAATCGTCGCCGCCTGCGTTGAGGCTCGGCAGCGCGAAATCGCCGTGCTCTGTTGCCCCGAACTCTGCATCAGTGGCTACGGCTGCGAAGATGCATTCCATGCTGCTGGTGTCCTCGACATGGCGACGACCGTGTTGCTGGAGCTTGAGCCGGCTAGTTGCGGGCTGGTGCTGGCCGTCGGCCTGCCGGTCCGTTGGGAAAGCGGCATCTATGACGCGACGGCTGTTTTAGTTGACGGTCAGTTGGTCGGTCTGGTGGCAAAGCAGCATCTGGCTGGAGAAGGCCTGCACTATGAGCCCCGCTGGTTTCGTCGTTGGCCGGCGGGCCAACGCGGTGTCATCAGCATTGCCGGCCGCCAGGTACCAATCGGCGATCTGCGGTTCAGCTGTGGCGGGGTCCGGATCGGTTTTGAAATCTGCGAGGATGCCTGGGCTGCCGATCGGCCTGGTGGCCGGCTAGCCGCCCGTGGGGTCGATCTGATCCTGAATCCCTCGGCGAGCCATTTCGCCTTCGGAAAAGAGGACGTCCGGCGGCGATTCGTACTGGAGGGCGCGCGGGCTTACGCGGCTGCTTATGTCTATGCAAATCTGCTGGGTAACGAAGCAGGTCGGGTTGTTTATGACGGCGGCACTCTCATTGCCGCCCCCGCTGGCCTGGTTGCCTGCGGCCACCGTTTTGGTTTTGGTGACCAGACCATCACAGATGGGCTCGTCGACCTCGACGCCATTCGGCTGGCGCAGTCGCGGTTCCTGCGCGAAGGTGGGGCCGGTGTTGGTGATGATTGTGTTGGACTCGATTTTGTGTTGCCCCGTGTCGCGGCAGCCACGCCGTCACTGCCAGTCGATCGTCGGTCTGCCTGGGAGCGGCGGCTAGGAACAGCCACCGCGGCCAAAGAAGAGGAGTTCACCAGGGCGGTTGCCCTTGGCTTAATCGACAGCCTGCGGAAGAGCCGGAGCAGGGGGTTCGTTGTTAGTGCGAGTGGCGGGGCCGATTCATCGGCAGTCATCTGCCTGGCCGCCATTGGCATCGCTCTGGTTGTTGAAGAGTTCGGCTCCACCGCTGCTGACCGGCTTGGTGTTGTGAATGATTCGGTCAGTCAGACCCCTGTCGATGAGACGACTGGTGGGTTTGCCACACCGGCTGTGAGGCAGTTGGTCTCCCGGCTTGTGACCTGCGTCTACCAGGCCACGGCCCATTCGGGTCCGGTGACCCGGCAGGCGGCCGAGGAGCTCGCGGAAGCGGTTGGAGCGAACTTTCATGTGTTCGATGTTGAACCCCTCGTACAGGGCTACGAGCGGCTGGTTGAGCAGGCGATTGGTCGCCAGCTTGATTGGAGTCGTGATGATTTGGCGCTCCAGAACATTCAAGCCCGGGCGCGGGCCCCAGGCGTCTGGATGCTGGCCAACCTGCTAGGTGCCCTGCTGGTCTCGACAAGCAATCGCTCTGAGGCAGCGGTTGGCTATGCGACCATGGACGGCGATACGGCCGGGGGAATTGCGCCGCTTGCTGGAATCGATAAGGCGTTCCTGCGGCGGTGGCTAGTCTGGCTCGAGCGGCAGGGGCCGGACGGCCTCGGACCAATTTCTGCGGTAGCTGCGGTCACAGCCCAACAGCCGACGGCCGAGCTGCGGCCACCCGAGGCCGGGCAGACCGACGAGAACGACTTGATGCCCTATGAGGTGCTCGATCGGATTGAGCGGTACGCCATTCGCGACCGGCAGATGCCGGTGGAGATTTGGCAGCAGCTGCTACTCGATTACCCGCAGCAGTCTCCCCATCAGCTGGCGGATTGGACCGAACGGTTCTTTCTGCTTTGGGCCCGGAACCAGTGGAAGCGGGAGCGGTACGCGCCGTCGTTTCACCTTGACGACGAGAGCCTCGACCCAAAGGCCTGGTGTCGTTTTCCAATTCTCTCCGGTGGCTTTGCTCGCGAAATCAGGCAGCTACGGGCTGCCGTTGAGGCTGCCGCGAAGACCTGATAGCCCGGGTTTCCGGCGGGCAAACAGGCCTCGCGACCATTCTGAAGGATTGCTAGAGTCCGGTTGTTCCCGTGGAGAATCCAATCGTGTCCCCAGTCCTCGCCCGCCGCCTGTTTTCATCTCCGTCCTGGCGAATGACCAGTTGGCGGGCCCTGTTGCTGGCCGGGCTCTTTCCGCTGGTGGGCGTCGCCCAGCAGCCCCAAGGACAGCAGGCCGTCCCCCTGCAGGCTCCCCAGCTCTCCCCGCAGCAGCAGGCGGCACTTGATCAGCTGCTCAACGCCTGGGAGGCCAGGAATGCTCGGGTCACGACCTGGTCCTGCACCTTCTACAAGTGGGAATACAACGCCTGGAGCCCCGCTGACGCTGCGGGTGAGCGGCTGGCCTTTTCGGAGAGCACCGGTGAAATCAAGTACGCCGCTCCTGACAAGGGGCTCTTTCGGGTGAAGTCATCAAAGCAGTGGAACCCCGAGCAGCGGCAGTATGAATCGCGGCCCTCCGGAACGGGCGAACACTGGGTTTGCAATGGCAGCAGCATCTATGAATTTCGCCATCCCGAGCGACAGTTGCGGGAGACCAAACTGCCGCCTGAAATGCGTGGCAAGGCGATTAGCGAAGGGCCGCTGCCGTTCGTGTTCGGCGCGAAGGCGGCTACACTGAAGAAGCGGTATGTCATGCGGATCATCACCCCGCCCGGCGTCACCGATCAGGTCTGGCTGGAAGCCCAGCCGAGATTTCAGGTCGATGCGGCGAACTTCTCCAAGGTCGAACTCATTCTTCAGACTGCAGACCTGATGCCGTTTGCCATCCAGATTTATAAGCCCGGTGGACAGGATCGTGATGTCTATCAGTTCGATCCGCGGACCAGCCTGATTGACCGCGGGCTCGACCTGATCCGCGATTTTTCCCGGCCCCTCACGCCGCTGGGCTACACGTTCATCGAAGAGCAGGGGGCGGGCGGTTAGCAGCCCTGCCGAATGACCAAGAGCGAGGATCTGAAATCTTCGGATCGGCTGCCGGCCTGATAGAACCCTGTCCGATCCGCTGCCGGTCCGGTCGCTTCCAGTCCTGGCTTCTACTGAGCCAGGTCTGTTTGTTGAGGTGAAAGGGGGGCGGTGAACGCTCGAGGAGCGTTGGGCGTATCCTCGCCCCCGGGACGAGACTTCCACCGCCCCCGAGTCGGTGTTGTTTGACGGATAGCACCGGCGTCTGGCCGGTCTGCTACAATCCCACGCAAACGTTTGCCCGCGAGGATGCCATGCCCCTTGTCGATCCCTCCCATCCGCTTGCCGAACTGCTCGAGCGGGATGGTCGCTACAGCCTTGATGCCTATCTCTTTATTCTGGAGTCGTTGTCGTTCGCGCAGGACTCGTTGGGAATGGGAGAGTGCCAGCAGGTAGGCAGCAAGCGGAAGAGCAAGAAGAAAAGTGAGCGGCACGTGAGTGGTCAGGAACTCTGTGAGGCGGCCCGTCGCTACGCCCAGCAGCAGTATGGCTACCTCGCAGCCACCGTGTTGTCGTCTTGGGGGGTGCGGGAAACCGCCGATTTTGGAGAGATCGTTTTCAATATGATCGAAGTTGGCCAAATGCGGAAAACCAGTCGTGACCGTCGAGAGGACTTCCATGACGTCTATGCATTTGACGAAGCATTCGCTCGCGATCTTGTCTTTGCCGTTCCCGATGCCTGCTGAGTCTGGATTGTGGGGCTGGCTGTGACATCTACTGCTCGCCGTTGCTTTTTGGCTGCTGCGGTGCTGGCTGAGGCTGGCTGGCTGGCTGGACTGGTCTGGCTGGCATGGCGGGGCTGACGATAGCCCCGGATCGCAGAACCCTACGAAGTGATGCTGGTGATGAACATTTCGCTTGAGCGTCTGCCGCTCTGGGCGGCTCTGCTGCCACTTGCGGTCTATTGTTGTGTCCTTGGCGGCCTTCAATTGCGTCGCCGCCCGCTGATTGTCTCGGGGGCCTGGGATGGCATGCTGCTGGCCCTCGGGCTGTCAGGGTTGGTGGCGATCGGTCCACTGGCGGCCGTGCAACCGTTACTGGGCGACTCACCATGGAGCGAAGTCGTACTTCTGCTGCTCTACGCACTCGTGGTGGCAATCTGTATTCTCTTTGCCCGACCACGGTTGCTGATCTACAACGCAACGATCGAACAGGTGCGGCCGCTTGTGGCTGAAACAGTTGCAACAATCGATGCGGGAGCCCGCTGGGCGGGCGAAAGTGTTGCCCTGCCGTCTCTCGGCCTGCAGGCCCATATTGAGGCCAACGGTTCCTTGCGGACTGTCAGCCTTGTTGTCCTCCGGAATGAGGCGACTGCCGACGGCTGGAGTGACCTCGGTCGCCGGGTGAGACGCGCTGTTCGTCGCTTGCCGGTACGGCCGAGTCCGGTTGGTGGTGGGCTGCTGGCTGTCGGCGGCCTGTTGTTGCTCACCGCCGTCATCCTCGCCCTCGGCGGGGGACCTCTCGTCATCCCGTGAGGTCGCATTAATTGTCTCGCCCCCTTTCCGTTCTGTGCATCACGAGGCGCCACCATGCCGATTCATGTCGACCTGAGTCCTCAGGAAATCACCGTGCCGGTCGTGGTTCGCAACGCCTCGCCAGCCCGGCTGTATGAAGATGCAGTGACACGGGAGCGGGCGGGTATCGTCTCCAGTGGAGCCATCGCGATTCGTTCGGGGGCAAAGACCGGCCGCAGCCCGAAGGACAAACACGTGGTGCGGCACCCTGAGAGTGAGCGTGATGTCTGGTGGGGAGCGGTCAATCATCCGATCGATGAACACACCTTCCTGCTCAACCGCCAGCGGGCGATCGACTATCTCAATACCCGTGACCAGATCTATGTCTTCGATGGCTTTGCCGGCTGGGATCCTGCCTGTCGCCTGAAGGTACGGGTGATCTGCAGCCGGGCCTATCACGCCCTGTTTATGCAGAACATGCTCATCCGGCCCACCCTCGATGAGCTCGAACGGTTCG
This sequence comes from Planctomycetia bacterium, assembly GCA_009922585.1. Taxonomy (GTDB): domain Bacteria; phylum Planctomycetota; class Planctomycetia; order Pirellulales; family UBA1268; genus UBA1268. Next base: position 8,868 of record RFVE01000013.1, on the reverse strand, counting down.
GCCATCCCGACTATGTGATCTATAACGCGGGGCAGTTCCCAGCCAACCCGTTGACAGCCCAGATGACCAGTCGGACGAGTATCGACCTGTCGCTGGAACGAGGTGAGCAGGTGATCCTTGGCACCGAATATGCAGGTGAGATGAAGAAGGGTGTCTTCTCGCTGATGCACTGGCTGCTACCGGCACGGGGTATTCTGTCAATGCACTGTTCGGCTAACGAGGGGGCGGATGGTGATGTCTCACTCTTCTTCGGCCTCTCCGGTACCGGTAAGACGACCCTCTCTGCCGATCCGGCTCGCCGGCTGCTCGGGGATGACGAGCATGGCTGGGGGGATGCCGGTGTTTTCAACATCGAAGGCGGCTGCTACGCAAAGTGCATTCACCTCTCCCCTGAGCACGAGCCTGAGATCTATCGGGCTATCCGGTTCGGCACCGTGCTTGAGAACGTGGTCTACGATCCGGCCACCCGTGAGGTTGACTTTGAATCGACTGCCATCACGGAGAACACTCGGGCGGCTTATCCGATTGATCACATCGACAATGCTCGCCCTCCCTGCATCGCCGATCACCCCCGGCATGTGATCTTTCTCACCTGTGATGCCTCTGGGGTGCTGCCTCCGGTCAGCCGGCTGTCGCGGGAGCAGGCCATGTATCACTTCCTGTCCGGCTATACCGCTCGTGTGGCCGGTACCGAAGTCGGAATTTTTGAGCCTCAGCTTGCCTTCTCGGCCTGCTTCAGTGCTGCTTTCCTGATGCGGCATCCTGCGGTCTATGCCCGGCTGTTGGCGGCGAAGCTTGAGCGTCACGGCACCCGGGTCTGGCTTGTCAACACGGGGTGGACCGGCGGCGGGTATGGCGTTGGCAGGCGGATTGAACTGGCGGTTACGAGGCGAATCATCGATGCCATCCATGCCGGAGCCCTGAACGGGGCGGCGGTCGAAACCGACCCGATTTTCGGACTTCCGGCGGTTCGCGAGGTGCAGGGGGTGCCGGCAGATATGCTTATTCCCCGCCGATCCTGGGCCGATCCGGCTGCCTGGGAGGAGGCTGCCCGTCGGCTCGCTGGGCAGCTGCGGGAAAACTTCGCAGGCTACGCGACCGAGGCCGGCTCTGATGTTGTTGCGGCCGGTCCTCCCGGCTGACGACACGCCAATTTCCAGCGGCAGATTTTGACAACGGCCCTATCCCGTCTATAGCTTCAAGGAGTATTGAAGTGGCTGCCTAGGCCTTGCGGAGTGTCACCGTATCCCTGGGCTGCTGAACTGATCCAGCTGCCATTCTGCCGGTGGCTGCAGTTTGAGGAGAAACACCGATGGTTTCGCTTTCCCTGACGAAGTTCATCTGTTGCTGCCTGGTGGCGGCCGGCATGCTTTCCCTATCGGTCACCGGTGAAGCGGCGAGCCCGCTGACCGGGACGATGAAGCGGATCGACGGTGAACCGCAGGATCTCTCAGCCTACAAGGGCAAGGTTGTGCTCATCGTGAATGTCGCCAGCCAGTGCGGGTACACCCGTCAGTACGCGGGTCTGCAGAAGCTCTACGACACCTACAAGGACAAGGGGCTGGTGATCCTCGGCTTCCCGGCCAATGACTTCGGCGCCCAGGAGCCTGGCACTGACCTTGAGATTGCCAACTTCTGCTCGTCACAGTACGGGGTGACCTTCGACATGTTCTCGAAGATCACGGTCAAGGGGCCGAATAAGGCGAAGCTGTACGCGGCGTTGACTGAGTCAGCAACACCGGCCGGTGAGGTCGGTTGGAACTTTGAAAAGTTCTTGATTGGTCGCGATGGAGAAGTTGTCGGCCGCTACAAGTCAGGTGTCGCTCCCGATGATGCCAAGCTAACGAAGGCGATCGAGGCGGCGCTTGGTGAAGCAAAGTAGTTGGTCGTGCTGCTGGCCGACTGGTCAATTTAGCTGTGAGCTAGGCGGCATCCTGCCGACGGACGTGGGGAGTATTGGCTGAGGTTGCAGCACCGATCCCTCCGCTGATGGTTTGCCGAATGACGTAGGGCGGCCTGCCCTGGGTTTCGCGATAGCCACGGACGACGTACTCACCGACAAGAGCGATGGCGGCCGTCTGGACGGCTGCTATGAGACCAACCACCGCAAGTACGGCCGGCAGCGTGGCGGTTTGTTGGCCGGAACTCGCGGCGGTAGCGAGCAGCCCGGTCAGTCCTGCAAGGCCGAGGATGCCCGCGGCCAGCCAGGTCAGCCTCAGCGGCTTGTCGGAGGAGAGGACGACCGCGTCAGCTGCGAGGGCCAAGAGTTTGCGGGGGGAGTATTTTGTCTCGCCCGCCGGTCGGGCATCACGGTCGTACCAGACCGGTTCATGGTGGAAGCCGGCCCACGGCACGAGATTGCGGAGATAGCGGCGTTTCTCCGGCAAACTACAGACTGCGTCAATGACTGCCCGGTCACAGAGCTTGAAGTCACCAGTATCGACTGGCATCGGATAGGGCATCAAGCTGGCGAAGAATCGGTGGAAAAGACTTGCCGTAATAAGTTTGAAGGCCGTCTCTCCCACTCGTCGCCGTCGCCGTCCGTAAACGACATCGACCCCATCCCGCCAGCGGGCCACCATCTCGGGAATGACCTCAGGCGGATCTTGGAGGTCGGCGTCGATGATCACTACGGCATCGCCACGTGCTTGCTCAAGCCCAGCAGACATGGCCGCCTGCTGACCAAAATTGCGGGAGAGTTCCAGGACCGTCACTCGCGGATCTGCCGCCGCGATTTGCTGCAGCTGCTCAAGAGTCCGATCCCGGCTGCCATCATCGATGTAGATCACTTCCAGCGGCATGCCGACAGCCGGGGCAATGCCGCAGAGCCGAGCGTGGGTTGCCTCAATCACCGCCTCTTCATTGTGGCAGGGGATGATGATTGAGAGCAGCCGTTGCTGCGAACGGGCAGGCGGTCTGGTGGAATCTGATTGGTATTCAGGATGGGCTGGACTCATCGTGTGATTTTCCCGGTCGTGGCAGTCCGAGGACTGCTTTCCGCGGTTGGCTCGGTGGTGCCAACCAGCAGGAAATCTCGCTTCTTAAACAACGGGCGGGTGCGGCCGACAACGCCCGTTCCCCGAGGGAGGGCGGCTGTGAGCTCAGCGAAATGATCTTCAGGAACGATTACCACCGCATCTGTTCCTGAGGCCAGAAAGGCGGCGGCAGCCGCAGTCTGGTCCGGCTGCCACTGCGCCACGACACCTCTGGCGTAGTAGACGATGTTGGGTGTCAGCTGCGGGTAGGCTCCGATTCGAGCGACACCACCGGCATGGGCATGGGCCTCGTCAAGGAGCCCCGGCAGGGTGTTGGCCCGACTGATCCAGGCTGCGGCCGGTCCGACGGCCAGGCTTGAATAGACAAGGCCGATCGCAGCCATGGTGGCCACTGCCCGGGCTGGCTGGAGCCGGGCTGACCAGGCAAGCCAGCCTGCGCCTGCGAGCGGAATGATTCCCACTGCCGCTGCAAATTCGCTATCGGTGAGGCCAAAGAATGTTGCGACTAGGACTGTGGCAGCGGTGGCGATGCCGCCAAAAGCGAGCCCTCCGATGCCGAGGGCGAGCCACCGGGGAAAGGGCCAACTTGGCTGCCGGGCAGCCTCGACTGCCAGTGCCGCCACCAGGACCGCCGCCGCCGGATAGGCAGGCATGATGTAGTTGGGCAGCTTCGTTGCTGCCACCGAAAAGCCGCCCACCCAGACCGCCATCCAGAAGAGCATCAGTCCGTAGCACCGCAGCGAATGAGAATCGGCGGAGACGGCCAGGCCAATTCGCCAACTCCTCCAAAGCCGCCCTCCAGCAACAACGATTGCCAGGGGCAGAAAGCAGCTCCACGGGTAGAAGCCGATGAGCATCGTCAGCGGATGGAAGAGCAGGCCGCCGGAGTGGCGTTCCATTGGGGCCACAAACCGGCCGACGTTATGGACGAAAAAGAACCCGGCTGGCCAGGCCCAGTCGGTGCGAAGGCCGACGGCGATGTACCAAGGGGCGGCGACTGCCAACGTGGCGATTGTCACGGTAGGCAAGCGAAGCTGTCGTACCGCTCGCCAGGCAGTTGGGAGGCCAGCCCAGCAGAGCTGACGGACAAGCCCGATGGTCTGGCTGATGAGCGTCTGCTGCACGGGATTGACCCGGTCCGGTCGCTCCAGCAGATCGGCAAGCCAGGTCCAGCCGAGGACGACCACGAGCGGGCCAATGAAGCCGATGGGGCCTTTGCAGAGTACGGCCAGTCCGAACAGGCCACCGGCCAGCAGGGCTCGGGAAAGACTGACGGCGGGCTGGCCGCTGGGTTGGTTTGAATCTCCTCTGGCCGTCGCGGTGGAGGAACGGCGGTCCGGTAGGAATGGCTCGACCAGCAGCAGGGTTCCCCAGGTCGTCAGAGTGACGCCGGTGGCAGGATTGAACCAGCGGCTCCCGGCCCGCAAAAGGGCAAGTGCTGTGAGCAGAGCGGCAATCGCTGACGGCAGCCGTGCGGCGAATTCAGTGAAGCCAAAGGCGGAAAACCCGAGGGCCATGCACCAGTGCATCAGTACAGGCTTATCGACCGCCAGTTCACCATTGAAGATCGGCACCACCCAGTCACCAGTCTCCACCATGGTGCGGGCAATGGCTGCGAAGCGGGGCTCGTCCTCATCCCAGAAGGGCATTGCCACGAACCCGGCTGCCAAGGCGGTTGTGCCAAGGGCAACTACCAGCAGCCCGGCTCGGCGTTCGATGAACGAGGTGAGGTTTGGCATCAGAATCTCTCCAGGCGATCAGGGCGGAAAGTTGTCGGCTGCTGAGCAAGCGTTTCGTTGGCTGGGGTGTCGGTTCGGCCAATCACGGCCAGACCGGGATCAAAGGATGCTGGCCTGACGCTCAACAGCTGGCAGTCGGCGGGCAGTTCGGGCAGCAGTTCAGCAAGGCGGTTGTTCGGAATGACCAGCCGAGCAGAAGGGTTGGATCGCAGATGTTCCAGGCAGGCCGCGACATCAGGGAGGGAGTCAACTCTTCGCCCGGTATAGAACACGAGGCTGGGCCGGACCGGATGAAGGCCAGCCCAGTTGCCGGGCCGGGCGGCAGGGGGAATGGCCGCGATCAGTCCGGCAGTGCCTTGGTGTTGTGAGAAGCGGACGGCGGCCAGCCCCCCAAGGAGAGCCAACAGGGTAACCGCCGAAACGGCCAGGGTGGCTAGAGCCAGCCGTGGCTGTTGCTTCTGCTGGCTGGTTGCCGCCAGACCGGCTGCCACCATTGGCACGAGGCCGATCAGGCCGAGCCATTCGTCTCCCGGGGCATACCTCCTTGCAATCAGTGGTAGCCCGATAAGGAAGCCACAGCCGACGATACCGAGGCTGGCCCAGCCCAGGTGCATGACGCTGCCGGGGGAGAGCCGCCGCCAGAGTCGGTGCTCCCAGCCTGTTTGGCCGTTGAGCCAGTCGGTGAGATAGCTGGCAGTTGCCAGGGCGAGGGCCGGGTAGGCAGGCCAGATGTATCCCGGCAGCTTGGTGCCCGCCAGCGAGAATGTTCCAACCCAGACCGTGGCCCAGCAGGTTGCGAAAGCCAGCGGCAATCGTCTGGCGTCGGTGCGAGGCGTCGATCGCCAGGTGAACCAGGCATGCAAGGGAACGGCGAGGATGACCAGCGACCAGGGGAACAGCCCGAGCGTGATAACAGCCGGGTAGTAGAGCAGCGATCCGTCATGCCCCTCCATGGGGGCCGTGAAACGACCGACGTTGTGAACCAGCACAAATTCTTCCAACCAACGTCCACCGGTCCGCAGGGTCACAAGCAGATACCAGGGCAGGGCGATGGCACACGCGAAGCATGTGACTGTCAGCGGCCTCACTCCAGCGACCGCCGCCTGTAACCGAGCCAGTTGGCCGCGGTCAGGAGCAGTGGCCTGCCACCAGAAGAGGATGATGAAGGCGGCCAGTGGGAGCACGATACCAATCGGACCCTTGGCAAGCATCGCAAGGCCACAAGCCACGCCGATGCCAACGGCGTGCCACCAGCTGATTTGCCCTGGAATTCCCCGGTGGATTGCATGAACGAAGATCGCGGCAGCCAGCGTTGTGCAGAAGACCAAGGGCGCGTCGGGGGTGGCGGCCCGGCCGCCAATGGCCGTCCAGATGCAACTGGCCATGATCAGCCCCGTCAGCAGGCCGACAAGCGGCCCGGCCAGCAGTCGGCCGAGCCACCAAGAAAGCAGGCAACTGCCGATCGTCAAAACTGCCGAGCCGATCCGAATTCCCGCTTCATTGCGGCCCAGCAGGCTGACCCCTGCCAACTGCACCCAGTTGATGAGGGGCGGCTTCTCCACCCGCAGGTCACCATTGAAGGTCGGGACAACCCAGTCGGCTGAATCGAGCATTGCCAGCGAGCAGGCAGCATTTTTCGGCTCGTCCTCATCCCAGAGCGGTGCCGAGCCGACCCCGGGCAGCAGCACGCAGGCCGCGGCAACGGTCACGAGAAGGATTGAAAGGAGGGGACTGCGCATCGGCGGCGGATCGATTCTGGAGGCTCAGGGAGCGGGGCCAGAGGGTAGGACTGGCCGCGGTGCCGGTCAAGCCATTCCATCCCCCGTTTTTTGCCTGTTTTCCAGCCGGTTGACCGTCTGCCGGGGGCGGGTATGTTCAGATCATTCCGCCGCCCTTCCAAGCGGGGATTTCTTGGGAGAACGACCCCCTTGGCCGACGACGACACTCCTGCCGACAACGCTCCTGAATCCCCCCCGCCGGCCGATGATGGCGGGCAGCCTCCAGTCGACGGTGCTTTGGCCGCTGCCGGAGCGGGCGATGCAGGTGATGGTGGCCGGCTGATTGACCTCCCAATTGAGCAGGAGCTCAAGGAGAGCTACCTCACCTACGCGATGAGCGTGATCGTCAGCCGCGCGCTGCCCGATGTTCGTGATGGGCTCAAGCCATCGCAGCGGCGGATCCTCGTCGCGATGAACGACCTCAACCTTTCCCCCGGCTCGTCCCGGGTCAAGTGCGCCAAGATCTCAGGTGACACCAGCGGTAATTACCATCCCCATGGTGAAAGTGTCATCTACCCGACTCTTGTCCGCATGGCCCAGGAATGGAACATGCGGCATGTGCTGGTCGACAAGCAGGGCAATTTTGGATCGATTGCCGGCCTGCCTGCCGCTGCGATGCGGTACACAGAGGCCCGCCTCTCTCCGATCGCCGCGCAGATGCTCGATGACTTGAACCTCGACACCGTCGACTTTGTGCCGACTTATGACGAGCGGAACACTGAGCCGGTCGTGCTGCCGAGCCGATTTCCCAATCTTGTCGTCAACGGGGCAGGTGGCATTGCCGTTGGCATGGCCACCAGCATCCCGCCCCACAATCTTGGCGAGGTCTGTCAGGCGCTCGTCAGACTGATCGACGAGCCCGAGACTTCGGTGGCGGAGTTGCTGGAGATTGTGCCGGGGCCGGACTTCCCCACCGGCGGCATTGTGATGGGCCGCGAATCGTTGCTTCGGGGGTACCTGAGTGGCCGCAGTACGATCACGCTACGGGCCCGGACCCGGGTGGAGGACTTCGGGAAGAACCGCACTCGCATCATCATCACCGAAATTCCCTATCAGCAGACCCGGGACGCGATCGAAGAAAAAATTGCCGAGCAGGTCAATGAGGACCGCATCAAGGGCATTTCCGCGATCCGTAACGAAAGTGATCTTAAGGAGCCGGTGCGGTTGGTGCTGGAGCTAAAAAAGGATGCCGACCCCGACGTCGTGCTCAATCAGCTCTATCAGTACACGCCGTTACAGAGCAGCTTTTCGCTGATCTTTCTGGCGCTTGTCGATGGCAAGCCACGAGTTCTTTCGTTCAAGAACATGCTGGAGGAGTTCCTCCGGCATCGCTCGACTGTCATTCGCCGCCGCACCGAGCACCTGCTGGCGAGGGCCCGCAACCGCAAGCACACCCTCGAGGGGCTGCTGGTGGCGTTGGCCAACATCGACGAGGTGATCGCGATCATCCGCAGTTCATCCTCGCAGGCCGAGGCCAAGCAGCGGCTGATGCAAATTGAGGCCCCAGCAGCTCTGCTTGAGCGGGCCCTTGGCGACGAAGGCTTTGCGGTGCTTCAGGAGGAGCGGGGAGCTGCCGAGAACTATGGGCTTTCACCAGTGCAGGCTGACGCCGTGTTACGGCTGACCCTGGGGCAACTGGTGAATCTTGAGCAGGAAAAGCTCGGGGGTGAGCACCGTGAACTGCTAGAGAAAATTCGGGAATACCGCCGAATTCTCTCGAGCGAGGCCAACATCCGCAGTCTCATTCGCGAAGACCTGTTGGCGGTTGAGAACAAGTTTGCCAATCCGCGACGAACCGAGATTAGTGGCGAACTGGCTGACATCCGAGACATGGCCGAGTTGATCACCGAGGCGACGATGGTCGTCACGATCACTCGGTCGGGCTACGTCAAGCGGACGGCTGCCGACACCTATCGGGCCCAGCGGCGTGGCGGCAAGGGACTCACCGGGGCGCGGGTGGATGAGTCTGATCCGGTTGAACACTTCTTTGTGGCCAGCACCCATGACTGGCTGCTGGTCTTTACGACCAAGGGAAAAGTCTTTTCGATGCGGGTTTTCGAGTTGCCAGAACTGGCCCGCGACTCAAAGGGGCGGGCGCTGGTCAACCTGCTGGAATTTGAAGAAGGCGAGCGGGTGGCTGAATGCCGGGCGGTCTCGGGCTTTGAGGACCCTGACCAGTGCCTGCTGCTGGCAACCCGTAGCGGCATGGTCAAGAAGACACCGCTCGAACAGTATCGTCGCCGGCGGACCAAAGGGCTGATCGCGGTGAAGCTGCGGGAGGGTGATGAACTCATTGGTGCGGTGGTGACCCAGCCCGGTGATGAACTGGTACTGGCTACTGCCAAGGGCATGGCG